>JAZUFG010000076.1:0-69798 GCA_045640565.1 Oscillospiraceae bacterium
ATGAAGGTCTTGATGATGTCGCTCCCCTGAATGATACAGTAAAGGGGAAGAATGGGAAGGGCCGTGAACTTCGTCAGGATCCAGGCTAAAGGAACATAAATCCCCCAAACAAAGCCGCAGTCAAAAACCGTGGTAATGAAAATCCTGCCGCCGGAACGGAGCGTATAATAGGCCACATTGGTATAGGTGTTAAAGGGCATATAAAGGGCGTTGATGAGAATCATCGCCGTTGCCATTGCCCGGATCTCCTCCGTGGTATTGTAGATCTTCGGGAAGAGGCCGGCAAAAGCTGCCAAAACGCCACCGAAGGCAAGACTCACCAGGATGGAGAACACCACAAGCTTTCTATTCTGGTCTCTTGCCTCCTCCTTGCTGCAATGCCTGCCCAAAAGCTGGCCCATGAGAATGCCGACCACACTGCCCATGGTCAGGAAACAAACGGAGAAGAGATTCCAAATGGCATTGTTGATATTCATGGCTGCCACGACGATGAGGCCCCGGGTGGAAAAGCAAATATTGGAAAGGGCGATGCCGATGGCCCAAAAGGCTTCATTGAGAAGAAGAGGCATGCCCTTTTCTACAATTTTGCGGAAAAGAGCTCCCGGAATGTAGAAGGAACGGTAAAGACCTGCAGCATAGGGATAGCGTTCCGTATGCCGGTGAAGCCAAGAAACATCAATGAAGAGCTCCACAAAGCGGGAAATGACCGTGGCAATGGCTGCGCCCTGCACGCCCAATGCCGGCGCACCGAAATGCCCGAAAATGAGGACATAATTCAGGCAAAGATTGGTCAGCATCGCCGCCGCGCCCGCCAGCATGGGGACAGTCGCCTGGCCGCTTTCCCGAAGCGTCGAGGCATAGGCCTGGGACAGGGCAAAGGGAAGCAGCCCAATGACAATCACATGGAGATAATTCAAGGCATAGTGAAGAGTCGCGGCAATATCCTCCGGGGTCCCCTCTCCCTTCAGATAAAGGGAAGCCAAGGGGCTTCCGAAAAAGAGGAAAAGGGCTATGGCCAAAAGACTGAAGGAGAAGACAGCAAAGATTTTGAAACGGAAGGTATAGCGGATCCCGTCCTGGTCCCCTTTTCCCACATACTGCGCCGTGAAGAGTCCCGCTCCGGAGACTGCGCCGAAAACACAGAGGTTAAAAATGAAAATCAGCTGGTTCACGATGGAAACGCCGGACATGGGCAAAGTGCCCACCTGGCCCACCATAATGTTATCCAGCATATTCACAAAATTGGTGATAAGGTTTTGTATCAAAATTGGGATGGCGATGGCGAATACTCTCCGGTAAAAAGCGCGGTCACCAAAAAAGCGATTTTTCATTTTCATCTTTCCTTTTGCGTCGTTAAAGAGAAGAGGGAGGGACCGTGAAGCCCCTCCCCCGCATGCCATAAAGAAGCTTATGCGAAGAGGAATTATTTCTTGCCGCGGGCGATAATCTCTTCTGCCATTCTCTGAGCGATGACGCCCTCGGGCTCACCGGTCTTCTTGGACTCATCGAGAATATCATAGACGGTATTGTAGATCTTGTGGACCTGCTCCAGAACATTTTCCTTGTTGTAGGTGGTGAAGGCTTCCTGACCGGCATTGATAACACCGCCGGCATTGATGATGAAGTCAGGAGCATAGAGAATGCCTCTGGCCTTCAGCTGACGACCGCACTCATCATCCAGGAGCTGGTTGTTGGCAGCGCCGGCAACAGCTTTGCACTTCAGGTTGGGGATGGTCTGATAGTTCAGGGTTGCACCGAGAGCGCAGGGAGAGAGAATATCGCACTCTGCCTCGTAAATGGCACCTTCCAGAACTTCCTCAGCGCCCCATTCCTTCACAGCGCGCTCAATGTTGGCACGGTTGGAGTGGGTGGTAACGATCAGCTTAGCACCGGCCTTAGCCAGACGCTCAGCCAGGTCCATACCTACGGAGCCCAGGCCTGCAACAGCGACCTTGACACCCTTGAGGTCATCAGAACCGAACAGAGCCTTCGCAGTAGCGCGAATGCCGTCAAATACACCGATGGCGGTGAAGGGAGAGGGGCTGCCGGATACATTGGTACGGCCGGTGACATAGGGGGTCTTTCTCATGACCCATTCCATGTTTTCGCAGTTGGTGCGAACATCTTCTGCGGTGATATAGCGGCCGCCGAGGCTGTTGACAGCTTCGCCGAAGGCTTCAAAGAGTGCGGGGCTCTTGTCGTCCGGACCGGCGATGATAACGCCCTTGGCGCCGCCAAGAGGCAGACCGGCACAGGCGTTCTTGTAGCTCATGCCGCGGGAAAGACGCAGAACATCAAAAAGTGCTGCTTCTTCCGACTCATAGGGATTGAGACGGCAGCCGCCGACTGCGGGGCCCAGGTTGGTGTTGTGGATGGCGATGATGGCTTTCAAGCCGCTCTTCTTATCGTTGAAAAATGCGACTTCTTCGTGTCCGAACTCACGGATCATGTCAAGACTGCTCATGGTATTCCTCCTAAAATTTTTTGTTTTGGATTATTTGTAGTTCAAACCCAGTTCAATGGCCTGCATGTTCTTTTCAAGCATATCCATTTTTCTGGGGGGGATACATTTTTCGAGGCCGCGCCGGATGGATTCGATATCGGTCTCCCCGAGCACCTGAAGCACCTTGCCCATGAGGATCATGTTGGCAAGGACGGTCATGCCGTTATCTGCCGCAAGCTGGGAAGCGGGCACATAGTAAACATCCACATTGTTTCTTTTGACCTTGCGCTCCACCATGGTGCTGTCCACAAAAATCATGCCGCCGGGGGTGACTCTGCTTTCATACTTATCCAGAGACGGGAGATTCATGGCAATCAGCACATTGGGGTCTGCAACCAGAGGAGATCCGATGGGGTGCTCACTGACGACGACACCGCAGCTGGCGGTACCGCCGCGCATCTCCGGGCCATAGGAAGGAAGCCAGCTGACATGATAGCCTTCCATGAGCCACTTATAGGCAAGGACCTTTCCGGTAAAGAGAAGTCCCTGTCCGCCGAAGCCGGAAATCAGTAACTGTTTTGTGGTCATTTCTGGGCCTCCTTTGCTGATCTATCCCTGTAAACGCCCAGCGGATAATAGGGAATCATGGCATCCTGAACCCACTGCAGTGCCTCCAGGGGTGTTTTGCCCCAGTTGGTCGGACAGGCGGAAATGACTTCGACCAGGGAGAAACCCTTTCCGTCAATCTGATTCTGGAAAGCCTTCTTGATGGCCTGCTTTGCCTTGCGGACGGCAGCCACATTATGCACGGAAACGCGCTCCAGATATTCGGGACCTTCCAGTCCGGAAAGGAGCTCGCAGATCCGCACGGGGTAGCCGGCGGTTTTCACATCACGGCCATAGGGAGAGGTCTGGGTGATCTGGCCGGGCAGAGTGGTGGGAGCCATCTGGCCGCCGGTCATGCCGTAGATTGCATTATTGACGAAAATCACGGTGATATTTTCGTTTCTGGTCGCCGCGCCAACGGTTTCCGCCATGCCGATGGAGGCAAGGTCACCGTCGCCCTGATAGGTAAAGACGATGTGATTCTCCGGGTCGGAACGCTTCAGGCCGGTTGCCACCGCAGGAGCTCTGCCGTGGGCTGCCTCCACCATATCACAGGTGAAATAGTCATAGGCCATAACGGCACAGCCGACAGGTGCAACACCGATACATTTTCCCTCAATGCCCAGTTCATCGATACACTCTGCCACAAGGCGATGGATGATGCCGTGGGTGCAGCCCGGGCAGTAGTGGAAGGGAACATCGGTCAAAGAATGGGGTTTTTCAAATACTACCATTACGCTTTGCCTCCCTTCGCAAATTTTTCAATCCGGACAAGAACTTCATATACATCCGGCAGAACGCCGCCAACCCGGTTATAGAGCTCCACAGGAACTCTGCATTGGGTGGCAAGGCGGATATCCTCGATCATCTGGCCCATGTTCAGCTCCAGTGCGAGGATCTTGCTGCCCCGGTCTGCGATCTTGGCAAAGGCCTTCTTGGGGAAGGGCCAGAGGGTGATCGGACGGATCAGGCCGACCTTGATACCCTTATCTCTTGCCTTGCTCACGGCGCTGAGGGCGATTCTTGCTGCAATACCGGTGGCTGCGACAACGATATCCGCATCCTCGGTCATGTACTCCTCGTAAAGGACTTCGTTCTCCTCAATGACCTTGTATTTTTCAAAGCGTTCGATGTTCTTTTTCTCCAGCTCTTCGGGAACAAGATAGAGGGAGTTGACGATATTATGCGGTCTCTTCATCCCGGTGCCGGTGACAGCCCAAGGCTTCTCCGGAGGAGGATTGATGGCAAAATCAAAGGAAACAGGCTCCATCATCTGTCCGGTGGTTCCGTCTGCCAGAATCATGGCGGGGCAGCTGTACTTGTCGGCCAGATCAAAGCCCTTGATGGTCAGCTCTGCCATCTCCTGAACGGAGAAGGGAGCGAGAACGATCAGGTGATAGTCGCCGTGGCCGCCGCCCTTGGTGGCCTGGAAATAATCGGACTGGGAGGGCTGAATGCCGCCGAGACCGGGGCCGCCGCGCTGGGCATTGACGATCAGAGCGGGAAGATCAGCGCCTGCAATATAAGAGATGCCTTCCTGCTTCAGAGAAATTCCGGGGGAGGAGGAAGATGTCATGACCCGCTTGCCGGACGCGGCTACACCGTAGACCATATTGATCGCCGCGATCTCACTTTCGGCCTGGAGGAAGGTGCCTCCGACCTTCGGCATACGCTTGGCCATATACGCCGCGATCTCCGTCTGCGGCGTAATCGGATAGCCGAAATAATGCCGGCATCCGGCGAGGATTGCCGCCTCGGCGATGGCCTCGTTGCCTTTCATCAGAACTTTTTCACTCATGGTTTTTACCTCTCTACCTTAATAACACAGTCCGGGCACATCATCGCGCAGGAGCCGCAGCCGACGCAGGCTTCCATGTCCGTGATCTCGGCGGGATGGTGTCCCTTCAGGTTAATCTTTGTCTTTGCGACCTGGATCAGATGCTTGGGGCAGGCAGCCACACAAAGGCCGCAGCCCTTGCAGAGGTCGGTGCTGAATGTAACTGTTCCCATAATTTCCTCCTTTAACATCTTTTGAAGTATTTACTTATCTAAAACCGTACGCTGAAGCTGCAGAGGGAAAGGATTCGGGACCTTTTCCCTCAACTCGGCATCCAGCCTGCCGTCATAGGAAGTCATGACAAGGGGCAGCCCCAAAGATTCGGAGGCTTCCCGTGCGTAAGAAAGGGAGTCCAGGACGGACTGTGCCGTGGTCTGCCGCCCGAGGTTGGAGTTGTTGATGAGACCTGTGAAGGGCAGACGCCCCGCAAGCTCAATCTCTTTTTTTACATCCGAAAGTTCAGCCACATTTCGGGTCAGCGGGCGGTAACAGTTGATGACCATGAACATGTCAAAATTGTTTTCCTCCGCCAGCGCGCCGGAGATCCGGCCCAGGGCAAGGGCGCCCCGCTCATCTCCGCCCACATCCACGATAACACTCTGCTCCGGCTCGTCCGTGATGGAATAAATATCCGACGGAAGCGCCGGCGCGTCCAGGTTGCTGTTGGCAAAAGCGGAACAGATGAGCCGGATGCCTCGGGCATCCAGGTCTTCTTTGGAATCCAGGGTACGGAAATAGGGATTGACAATATCCAGGTCCGCAATGGCCGTTTCCGGTCTCTTCTTTTTCAGATCAAAGGCCATATTGACGGCAACATTGGTCTTTCCGCTTCCGTAGTGACCGCATATCAGAGTAACTCTTTTATAGTTCATGACGGATAATCTTTCCGCTGGTCGTCTTGGGTAGGGAATCCCGGAAGACTACCAGTCTCGGATATTTGTAAGGAGCCGTGTGCTTTTTGACATAATTCTGGATCTCCGCCACCAGCGCATCATCCCCGGTCTTGCCGTCCACAAGCACAATGCTGGCCTTGACGACCTGACCCCGGACGGGATCCGGAGCCGCGCTGACGCCGCACTCCAGAACATAGGGCAGCTCCATGATGACGGATTCGATCTCAAAGGGCCCGATGCGATAGCCGGAGGACTTGATAACATCGTCCTTCCTTCCCACATACCAGAAGAAGCCGTCCTCGTCCTTCCAGGCAAGGTCGCCGGTATGGTAGAAGCCGTCATGCCAGGTATCCGCAGTGGCCTCTTCGTTATTATAATAGCGCACTGCAAGCCCGCAGGGAAGCCCCTTGCTGATATTTACACAAATTTCTCCGGTTTCGCCGGCGGCAACAGGCTTGCCGTCCGGGTCCAGGATAGCGATATCGTAGACGGGAACAGGCTTGCCCATGGAGCCCACCTTGTGAGGCGCACCCAACATGTTGCCGATCATCATGGTGCTCTCGGACTGGCCGAAGCCCTCCATGATCCGAAGCCCCGTTGCTTTCTCGAACTGCCTGTAAACCTCGGGGTTCAAGGCCTCACCGGCAGTGGTCATATGCTTGACGGAAGAGAAATCGTATTTGGTTATATCCTGCTTTACCATCATGCGGAGCATGGTGGGAGGCGCACAGAAGGTAGTGATCTTATACTTGGCAAAGAGGGGAAGGATCTTTTCCGCATCAAAACGGTCAAAGTCGTAAACGAAGGTTGCCGCCTCACAAAGCCACTGGCCATAGAGCTTTCCCCACATGGCCTTCGCCCACCCTGTATCCGAAATGGTAAAGTGGAGGCCCTCGGAATCCACGGTATGCCAATACTTTGCCGTGTGGAAATGGCCCAGAGGATACTTGTAGTTATGGGCAGCAATCTTGGGATAGCCGGAGGTGCCGGAAGTGAAGAACATCAGCATGAGGTCTTCGCCGCCGGGAGCATTTTCCGTGCGCTTGAAGTGGGTGCTGAAAAGGGAATATTCCTCGTTGAAATCCCGCCAGCCTTCCCGCTGGCCGTTGACAATAATTTTATTTTTCAGGCCGCTGTAGCTCTCGGCAGCCTTATCCACCTGCGCAGCGGTGTCCCCATCTGCCGTACAGATAACCGTGCTGATTCCCGCAGCCTTGAAACGGTATGCAAAATCGTGATCCAGAAGCTGATTGGTGGCAGGAATGGCAATGGCGCCCAGCTTGTTGAGGCCCAACATGCAGAACCAGAACTGATAATGCCTCTTGAGCACCAGCATGACCCGGTCTCCCGGCCGAATGCCCATGGACTTGAAATAGTTGGCGCAGCGGGAGGACTCCTTCTTCATATCGGAGAAGGTAAAACGCCTCTCCTCCATATCCTTGGAGAGCCAGAGCATGGCAAGCTTATCCGGCTCTCTCTTGCCCAGCTCGTCCACCAGATCGAAGGCGAAATTGAAATGTTCGGTATTCTTGAAGTGAATGGAGGTCGGCGTTCCGTTTTTATCCTCCTCCACATCGATATACCTGTGCCAGATACGCTCCTTGGTATCCTGAACAGCCGTCTTCTTCTCCTGAATGATGGGCGTGCTGGAAAGCTCCGGAATCGGCTTTCCCTCGGGGTTGAGGACGATCGCATAGAAAATGCAGTCCCGGCCGTCAACGGCGATCATACCGTGGGGCGTGTCGGAGTTGAAATAGATGCTGTCCCCTGCCCGCAGGACCTCTGCGTGGTCACCGACCTGGACCTTCAGAGCGCCCTCAACGATGATGTCGCACTCCTGGCCCTCATGCTGGGTCAGTTCAATCGGCCTTGCCTGCGCCGCCTCATCATAGATGCTGCGGACATAAAGAGGCTCTGCAATACGGTTGCGGAAGGAATAGGCCAGGTTATAGTAGGTCATTCCGTGGGCCTGAGAAATCTTCTGGCCGTTTCCGAAACGGGTCACGGTGTAGGACTTCAGCTTCGGGCTGTGGCCTTCAATGATATCCGTGACATTGACGCCCAGAGCATTTGCGCAGCGATAGATAAAGGTAAAGTTCAGATCCCTCTCTCCGGACTCGCAGGCAATATATTCTTCTGCCGTTGTGCCGGCTTTAGCCGCAATTTCTTCTACGGAAAGGCCTTCCAGCTCCCGAAGGGTCCGGATTCTTCCGGCCATTTCTTTTATTTGAACATTCAGTTCCTTGATTTCTGACATATTTACTCCTCAATCACCGAAGCGGAATTAAAGCCTTGAGCGCTGAATCTTCCCGTTGACCGTCTTAGGCAGAGAATCGCAGAAGGTCACGATACGGGGATATTTGTAGGGAGCCGTGTTCTTCTTGACATAGTCCTGGATCTCTTTTGCCAGGGCATCGCTGGGAACCGTTCCCTTCGTAAGCACAATGCTGGCCTTGACTACCTGACCCCGGACGGGATCGGGAGCAGCGCTGACGCCGCATTCCAGAACATAGGGCAGCTCCATGATGACGGACTCGATCTCAAAGGGCCCGATGCGATAACCGGAGGATTTGATGACATCGTCCTTCCTTCCCACATACCAGAAGAAACCGTCTTCATCCTTCCAGGCAAGGTCGCCGGTATGATAGTAGCCGTCGTGCCATACTGCCGCTGTGGCTTCCGGATCATTATAAAAGTTTTTGAAGAGGCCGCAGGGAACCCGCTCCGAGGTTTTCACCACGATTTCGCCGGGCTCACCGGTATTGGCGGGTTTTCCTTCTTTATCCAGAAGCTCAATATCGTAAACCGGCGTGGGCTTGCCCATGGAACCGATCTTATGGGTGCCGCCGATCAGGTTGCCGATTGCCAGGGTGAGCTCGGTCTGGCCGAAGCCCTCCATGATCTGCAGACCCGTGGCCTTTTCAAACTGGCGGTAAACCTCGGGATTCAGGGCTTCGCCGGCCGTTGTCATGTGGACAACGGAGGAGAAATCATACTTGCTGATATCCTCCCGAATCATCATGCGGAGCATGGTGGGAGGCGCACAGAAGGTAGTGATCTTATACTTGGCAAAGAGGGGAAGGATATCCGCGGCGTCAAAACGGTCAAAATCGTAGGTGAAGACCGCCGACTCGCAGAGCCACTGTCCATAGAGCTTTCCCCAAAGGGCTTTGCCCCAGCCCGTATCGGAGATAGTAAAGTGGAGACCGCCGTCCATAACGCCGTGCCAATACTTGGCGGTAACGAAATGGCTCAGAGCATACTTGTAGGAGTGCTCCACGATCTTGGGATAGCCGGAGGTGCCCGAGGTAAAGAACATGATCATGGTATCATCGCCGCAGGGCGTGTTCTCTGTGCGGTAGAAGTGGGCACTGTACATATCAAACTCATCGTCAAAGGAATGCCAACCTTGGCGCTTTTCTCCGACGAGGATCTTGGTCTCCAGCGTGGGGCAGTTTGCCTCAACAGACTCAACAGCTTCGGCCACACCGTCCCGGCAGGTGGCGATGATTGCCTTAATGCCTGCGGACTTGAAACGGTATTCGAAGTCGTGGGGCTGGAGCTGGCTTGTGGCGGGAATTGCCACAGCGCCGAGCTTGTGCAGACCGAGGATGGCAAACCAGAACTGGTAATGCCGCTTGAGGACCACCAGAACCCGGTCACCCTTGGAAATGCCCAGGGCCTTGAAATAGTTTGCCGCCTGGTTGGAAGCCCGCTTCATATCCTTAAAGGTAAAGCGCCGCTCGTTCTTATCCCGATCCAGATGGATCATGGCCAGCTTTTCGGGTTCCCGCTTGGCAATGCGGTCCACAATATCAAAGGCAAAATTGAAGCGGTCTTCATGCATGAAGTCGATCTTCTTCAGTGCGCCCTTTTCATCCTCCTCCGTGTGGATGAACTCCGAGCAGACAGGCTTTGTCTTGGAAGTCTGGGAGTGGAAGAGGGTGTTGCGGATGGCCGTCTCCTTTACCTCCGCGCCGGGAAGCACGATGGCAAGGAAGATGCAGTCCCGCTGGTCCACGGCGATCATGCCGTGAGGGGTGGAGGAGTTATAGAGGATGCTGTCGCCCTCACTGAGGTATTCCGTCTTATCCCCCACCACGACCTTGAGCCGACCGCTGAGAATATAGTCAAATTCCTGGCCGCTGTGGGTAGTGGTATGAACGGGAAGATTCTGAAGCTCCTCCCGGTATTCATAGGTGACATAGTAGGGCTCTGCAATTTTCTTGTGGAACATGGGGGCGAGGTTCTGGATCTCAATGCCGTCCTCTTTGGCGGTCTCCTGTCCCTGACCCTTGCGGGTCACGGTATAGGAGCTGAGGCGGGCGCTGCGGCCCTCCAGAATATCGCTCATGCCGATGTTGAAGGCCAGAGAGCATTTGTAGATAAAGGTAAAGGGGAAATCCATTTCTCCCGCTTCGTATTTGCAATACTCCTCAACAGTTACGCCTGTCTTTTCCGCCATCTCTTCCACGGTAAAGTCGGAGATGTCGCGCATTTCACGAATACGGGCAGCGATCTCATGCAATGTATTTGTATTTTCTGCGTTCGGCATTACAAACCTAACCTCCTCACTGCATCTTCTCTCATTTTATACTTCAGGACCTTGCCGGCTGCATTCATGGGGAACGCATCCATAAAGGTGATATATTTCGGAACCTTATGGCGGGCAAGACTTGCCTTGATGAAATCCAGCATCTCATTCTCGCTTACGGACTCGCCGTCCTTCAGAATGATGCAGGCCATAGCCTCTTCCCCGTATTTCTTATCCGGCACCGCGATCACCTGAACATCCTGAACCTTGGGATGGGTATAGATGAATTCCTCAATTTCCTTGGGGTAGATATTCTCGCCGCCCCGGATGATCATATCCTTGAGCCGGCCCGTGATACGGTAGCAGCCCTTTTCATCCCGGCAGGCCAGATCCCCGGAATGGAGCCAGCCTTCGGCATCCACCGTGTCCCGGGTGGCATCGGGCATTTTGTAATAGCCCTTCATGGTATTGTAGCCCCGGGCGCAGAATTCTCCGTTCTGGCCGTCGGGCAGCTCCGCGCCGGTCTCCGGGTCCACGATCTTGCATTCCACATGGGGGAAAGCATAGCCGACCGTCTCCGTGCGCAGGTCAAGAGGATCCGTCCAGGCAGACATGGTGTTGCCCGGGGCGGTTTCCGTCTGCCCGTAAACTGACACGATCCCCCGCATATTCATCTCGTCCGGCTGTGCCGCCCGGCGCATGAGCTCCGGCGGGCAGCCTGCTCCGGCCATAATGCCGGTCCGCATATGCGAAAAATCCGTCTTTCGGTAATCGGGATGATTAAACATGGCAATAAACATGGTGGGCACACCGTTGAAGCAGGTGATATGCTCCATGTTGATGCAGGCCAGGGAGGACTTTGCCGAGAAATAGGGCAGCGGGCAAAGGGTAGTGCCGTGGGTCATGGACGCGGTCATGCTCAGAACCATGCCGAAGCAGTGGAACATGGGCACCTGCAGAAGCATTCTGTCCGCTGTGGAAAGTCCCATACGGTCCCCGATGCATTTGCCGTTATTCACCACATTATAGTGGGTCAGCATAACGCCCTTGGGAAAGCCGGTGGTCCCGGAGGTATACTGCATGTTGCAGACATCGTCCGGCTTGACCCGAGCCGCCATCCTTGCCGTCTGCTCCGGAGGAACGCTCTCTGCTCTCTGCATGGCCTGCTCAAAGGTCAGGCAGCCATCCTGCCGGAAGCCCACCGTGATAACATTCCGCAGGAAGGGCAAACGGCGGCAGTGGAGGGGTGCGCCCGGGCGGCTCTGGGCGATCTCGGGGCAGAGCTCATTGATGATCTGCCGGAAGTTGGAGTCCAGGCAGGACTCCACCATGATCAGGGTGTGGGTATCGGACTGGCGGAGAAGATATTCCGCCTCGTGGATCTTATAGGCGGTGTTCATGCTCACCAGGACGGCACCGATCCGCCCGGTAGCCCAGAAGGCAATGAACCAGGCGGGAACATTGGTTGCCCAGATGGCAACCTTGCTTCCGGCTTTCACGCCCAGGGAAACCAGGGCCCGGGCAAAACGGTCCACATCCTCCCGGAACTCCGAATAGGTCCTAGTATAGTCCAGTGTGGTATAGCGGAAGGCATATTGGTCCGGGAAAGCGTCTGCGACCCGGTCCAGAACCTGAGAAAAGGTCAGGGAGATCAGTTCATCCTTTTTGAAGATATATTCTCCGCTGCCGTCAAAATTCGGATAATAGCGAGGCCGCTTGCCCCGGGTATTTTCAAAGCGGCTCATGTAATTGATAAAATGCGGGAAAATCAGCTCAGGGTCATTCAATTCCTGCTCCCAATCGCTCTTCCATTCCAGGGAAAGGAAGCCGTCATAGTTCAGAGAGGAAAGCGCCCGCATGATGTCTTCCATGGGAAGCGTGCCTTCTCCGGGCAGGGTGTAGGCCCCGTCGTCATTGGAGTCCCGCAGGTGGACATGGCGAATATAGGCGCCCAGATTTGTGACCGTCTCCGAAGGCAGCTCACCCTTGTGCCGATAGGGATGGTGAACATCCCAAAGCACGCCCAGATTATCGCTGGCAAAACTGTCCAGGAGCTCCCGGAGCATCTTTGTGTTGTGGTAGATGCCGTTGGTCTTGATGAGCAGGGTGCAGCCCTTCTCCTCCGCATCGGGAATCAGGACATTCAGGCTGCGCCGCACGCCCTCCTCCGTGCCCTCCAGGGCTTTGACTGCCACATAGGGGCAATCCAATGCCGAGGCAATATTCATCAAATTCCGGACCTGTTCCAGTATATCCGTATCCCCCAACGCGAGGTCCAGAGAACTATCCAGGCAGGGGATGGAAAGACCCATGTCGCGAAGCTGACGGGCCGTTGCCGCAATATTATATTTGTGGAGCGCTCCTCCCCTGTCGGTCAGATCCGGCCGAGCGGAAAGATTATAGAGCTCCACCCCGGCAAAGCCCATTTCCTTTGCATCGGAAGTAAGCTCCTGCCAGTTCAGCCTTTGCCAGCCGCGGGTGTTGAAGGAAAGCTTCATGCTCCTTCCTCCTCATAGACGATCTTATTCAAGGCATTGATGTACGCCTGAATGGAAGAACCGATGATATCGGTAGATATGCCCCGGCCGGAATAAAGCTTGCCCTGAGAGCGCAGACGGACCACCGTCTCGCCCATGGCCTCACGGCCCTCTGTGACAGCCTGGATCTGGAAATCATCCAGTTCATAATGGCAGCCCACGATCTGCTCGATCGCCAGGAAGGCCGCATCAATAGGGCCGTCACCCAGGCAGAAGCCCTTGCGGACCTGGCCGTTTTTCCGAAGCTGAACGCAGGCAGTGGAATGGATCACATTGCCGGAATTGATAACAAAGCTCTCCAGCTCATAGCTGGGGGGAACCTGCATGGCCGCAGAAGCGATAATGGCATCCAGCTCCCGGGCACTGACATAATCCTTCCGGGAAGCGATTCCGGAGAAGGCCTCAAAGACGCGGCCTGCATCCTCTTCGCTCAGTTCATAGCCCATACGGGATGCGGCTTCACACACAGCATGCATATCATCCCGGCTGCTCAGCTGCCAGCCGTCCTCACTGGGACGGACACCGCTGTCAAAGGGGCTGGAACTGCTCCGGTCGGTGCAGCAGATCCGGTTGATGGCCGCAAGGCCGCGCTGAAGCTCTGTATTCCGCACATGACAGTTCAGTCCGAGATCATCCCCCCGAGCCAGGAGAACAGCCATCAGCTTATCCAGGGAGGCGCGGGCGCTGCCGCAGGAGCAAACCGTTGCTCCGTCAGCCCCGGCGCGCAGAGCAGAAAGCATGCAGGCATCTGCCATAAAGGCAGCATTGGAAGCGGAGACCGTTAGGGAAACGCCTTCGGGCAGGAGAGATTTCACATAGCCGATTTCGGCCGCCATTTCCTCGGGGAGCATGGTGCCTGCGCTGTCACAGTAGCAAATGACGCCGGCGCCGGCTTCCAGGGCCACAGCAATCAGTTCGGCAAGAAAAGCTCTCTCACAGCGGCCTGCGTCCTCAGCCACAAAAACCACATCTTCGCAGAGCTCCCGGCAGGCAGCAACCGTATTTTTCACCAGTTCGGGCATTGCGGCCGCCTTCACCCTCAGGGAATACTCCATTCCCACAGGACTCACGGGCATACGGACCATGAGGCGCGGATGCTTGGCATTGCTGAGAGAGGCCCAAAGAGCCGACAGACCATCCGGATCGCCGACAGGGACATCCACGGCCAAAACGGCAGAGTTCACCGCCATAGCCAGGCTCTTCAAAAGCAAGCTGTCCTTCTTATCGCAGTTCAGCTTGCCGGTCTCAATCGCATCCAGGCCAAGCTGGTCCAAAAGCTTCGCCATTTCCAGCTTCTCGCGGAAGCTCAGCTCATGCCCTGCAAAGGAAGCGGCCTCGCCCATTGTTCTGTCACTGATTCGGATCGTTCTCATAGTGATACCTTCCAAAAAAAATAGTCCGCACGGTCTTTGTCTGACCATACGGACTTGAACTTGAATCTGGCTTTTTCAGCTGTTCTCATTCAGTTCTAGGCACGACAAAAGGCCTTATTCTCAGACTCTACACCTACGCGCAGAGCCATAATAATAAGGCTAATTACAAGAACCAGAATGAAGGAAACGGAAATCATGCTAAATTCCTCACAGCATTCAAACTCAGAGTTGTAACCATTCATTTAACATGTGAAATATAACAGAAAAATTCACTTTTTACAATTGTATAATTTGCAGAAAATTCCCTTTCAAATTCCCGCCTTCTTCGTTAAATTATACAATAATTATAAGAAATCCCACCCATTTCCCCTTTGAAAGCTCCCGTTTTGCCCCGCATAGATTTCGGAAAGACCTAAAAGCGGGCATGAATGCTCCAAAACGGTCCGCAAAAGCTGCCCTGAGGGCATTTTCTTCATAAGAGTTTTGACAAAAGAATCCTGCTATGTTATAACTGCAGTATATTCTTGATAAAGGGCGGGCGGAATTTTGATTAAGCTGCTTGAATTGATCTCCTTTGCCGTTTCTGTATTGGCCTTCGGCTATGCAGGTCTGCAATTTTTCCATAAAGAAAGCCCTAAGTATTTCCAGCTCTATGCCTGCGCTGCGGGCTGCTATATGCTGGAGGAGCTTTGGGTCATCGTAAATTCTCTGCTGGGAAACGGTCTGGAGAGCGGCCTTCTGACGGTCCGCCTCTTCGGTTTCTTCGGCTGCCTCTGTTTCATGCTTTCCGCCAACGTAAACGAATTTGACCGGGTGGTGGATGAAGGAAAGAACAAGAAGGCAGCTATCCCCGCTCTTGCCTTTCCCCTTCTTCTTCTCCTTTTCTTTTCCCTCTATGCCTTTTCTCCCCTGAATACGGAGCCGGATTCGGTAACTGTCTTCGGGCTGATCAGTCTCTCTCCGGCTTTGGCGGCTGCCTTTTTCAGCGCAAAGCACCTCTTTCTTCCGGAGGACGCCCTGGGCCTCCTCCGCATTACCAGAAAGGTAGATATCCTTGCCCTGATTTTTTACGGAGAAAACTTTCTCTATCCCTTTGTCAACCTCTACCTATCCGGAAGGGCCCTGAGTGTCTGTGATCTAATCCTGACAGGCACCCTCTTTGCCCTTATTCTTTCATGCGGAAAGGGGGCCCGACAATGGAAAGCTCTCATCTGATGCTCTTTTTCTGCCTGGCCGCTCCCCTCTCCATGATGCTTCTGATTTTCAAGGGGCGCTCCCGGGCGATCCTCGCTTTCCTCCTGACCGGCATTTTCATGTGCCTTTTTGCGGGAGAGGTCAACGGGCTGATCCGCAAAAACACGGAATCCTCCCTCTATTTCCTCACGGTGAATGTCACCCCCATTGTAGAAGAGATCCTCAAAGCGCTTCCCGTGGTCTTTATTGCCTTTCTTTTCCGGCCACAGCGCCAATTCCTGCTGGAAGGCTCCATTGCCGTGGGCGTGGGCTTTGCCACCATGGAAAATGTCTGTCTGCTTTTTGATTCCGCCTCCGTGATTTCCGCAGGGACGATCCTGGCCCGGGGTTTTGGCGCGGGAATGATGCATGGAATCAGCACCCTGGCTGTGGGCTTTGCCATGGCCTATGTCAGCGCGGATAAAAAAATCTCCAAAACGGGCACGGTTGCTGCCCTCTCCGTCGCCATCATCTATCATTCCATCTATAACATTCTTGTCCAGTCCGTATATCCCCTGCTGGGCATTCTCCTGCCCATTGCCAGCTATATCCCTCTTCTCTTCCTATTGGGAGAAAAAAAGAAAAAAGGGAACGAATAACCCGCATCCTACTGAAAAGACTGTGCTCTTGCCATTCAAGCAAGGGCACAGCCTTTTTTGTATAAAGAAAACAAGTGAGTCCGGACAAAGGACCCACTTGTGAAAGGATAAAAAAGGATAAATAAAACTTATTTTGACGATTACGGCCTTTATTCGGGCCGGAGATCGCAGCGGACCGTATAACGGGTCCTGCCTCCCCAGGTGCAGGTAAAGAGGGTCAGGGGGTATTCCCCCTCCGTCATATACTCCACTGCAGTGGGCTCCAGGGTCTCAAAGCTTGTGACCTGATAATGATAGCTTTCCCCATCCACAGTGACGAAATAAATATCATCCCCCGCGGTCAGGTTCGGCAGCCGCCCGAAATGGGTATCGTAATTGTGTCCCGCAATGACCATATCCCCCGAATAAACGGAGCCGGTATAGCGGCAGGGCGCAATATAGAGATTTGAATTGCTCCAGTCGTTGATGATCGGCAATTCCAGGCCCAGGGCCGGGATCTGCAGGACTCCCACATAAAGGGCTCCGTCCATTTCCACGGTGGGCATGGTCCGGGCCTTCTCCGGAAGGGCGGCTTCCTCTGTCTCTTCGGGAAGCTCTTCCCGGGGGGCGCTTTCCTCTTTCTCCGGGCTTTTCTCCTCCGCAGATTCCTTGATAATGGATGACAGATCCTTCAAGGCGGCGTCGGACTGCTGCCCTGCTCCCATTTCCCGGGAGCGGTTAAAGACCGTCAAAGCGGCGGCAGCCAGGAGAAGGAGAACACCGATCAGCATCAGGGCCTTCCCGCCGGATCTATTCTTCTTCATTGGCTTTCCTGCGGTTCTTTACCCAGCCGAGAACGAAGAGGAAGACACCCAGAGATGCCATCACCGGCACAGGCCAGCGGAGCAGGCCGGTCTGAGGCAGGGTCTTTCCCGGGGGTGGGCTGTAGGTGTTGATCACCCGGTAGCCTCCGGGGACCCGGTCAATATAGACCTTGTAGCCATCCGGCTCCGGGACCTCCCGCACGGACCACTTGTATCCGCCCGGCAGATCTTCCCAGACATGATGCCAGTCATTATCCTCCGAAAGGGTCACGGTATCATAGACCTCATCTCCCTGCAGGAGTTCGATCTTGACACTCTTGGGACGCTCCTCTTCATAGCCCTTATCTTCCCAGCGGACCTTCACATCCACCTGGTTATCCGCCAGCTTGGGCATGATCTCCATATCGTAATCCCAAAGCTCATCCGCGCCCCGGTAGGGCAGGCAGACCAGGAAGGGCTGGGCCTCATGGCTGATGCCGTTGGTAGTGAAACGGTCACTGGTCAGAAGATAGAGGCCGGGGGCCAGTTCTTCCTTTCCGGAGGGGAATTCCACCTCTCCGTACTTATCCGTGAGCGCATCATCCACGGGTTTCAGATTCACCCGCTTCTCAATAAAGGCATAGAGCTTCTCGCAGAGCTCCTGGGTCTTTTCTTTGCTCAGGTCCACCAGGTCGCCGGCTTTGCATTCCTTGAAATCCTTCGTGTAAACCAGGTTCCCGAAGGTTTCCATATCCGCCACCTGATAGAGGTGAAAACGCACGCCGCTGCAGAGCTCCCCATCCACCTCAAAGGTGACCTTCAGGGAGAGTTCTTCCTCCCTGTCAAAGGGCTCAATGGCAAAGGCCGGCGCCGCAAGGGCAAAAAGGAGCAGAATAACGGTCAAGAGCAGGGCTGCTGTTCTTTTCATAGTTCCGTTTTCTCCTTTCTTTGAACGTTCTTTTTCTTTTTGCGGCTGTCATGGGTAAAAAGCCAGATGATCAGAAGGAGGAGCAGGGGCGCCGCCGCAAAGGGCGCCACGGTCATGGGCCGAATGACTTCCGCTTCCGCGATCACATGGCGGACCGTCTCTTCCTCTTCATTTTCAATACGGTGCCCCCGCACCAAAAGGCGGTGGGTATTGATGCCATAGGGGGTACAGGTGACGAGGGTGCAGTAGTCTTTCCCCTCCACCGGCGCCAAGGCATCCACCTGGTCCGGTTCCACGATCTGGATTCGGTCCACCTCATAGGTCAGGGTCTCATTCAGGATCCGCAGAAGGAAGTGGTCTCCCTCCCGCAGTTCGTCCAGTCTGGTGAAGAGTCTGGCGCTGGGCAGGCCCCGGTGTCCGGAAAGGACACAGTGGGAGCTCTCCCCGCCTACGGGGAGGCTGGACCAATCCAAGTGCCCCACGGCGGCCAGCAGGGTGGTATCCTTGGTGCCGTGATAGATGGGCAGAGAGCACTGAATGGAGGGAATCTCCACATAGCCCATAATGCCGCTGCCGGTGGGATCCAACTGCTTTTTGTAATCCTCCGTGCGGGCGTCATCCAGGGGAGAGACCCTTCCGGGTTCGATCTCGCTGTTGTAAGCCTGAGCAGCCTTCCAGATCTTTTCATAGCTGTCGTCTGCCAGGTTGGCAACCTCTTCCGAATAGGCCGTGATGGCGCGGGACTGATGGCGGCGGTTCCATGCTTCACTCAGGGTGGGATAGAGCAGGAGGCCGGCGCCGACCAGAAAAACCAATATTAAGAGAAAGGTCGACCCGCGCTTTTTCATAGCTTACCTCAGATTATTCTTTGGATTTCATCCGTTTCTTGGCAACCAGCAGGACAAAGGCGCCCAGGGCCAGGGCTCCGCCCACGATGTAGAAGAGAGTGGTGCCCATGCCGCCGGTGACAGGCAGCTCCACACCGCGCTCGTTCTCAAAGACCAGACCGAGAACGTTCACATTATAGTCTGTAGTGACTGTTGTTCCCGTAACAGTAGTTGTTTCGTTCCCAGCCTCGTCAAAGTAGACTGTATGCTCTTCTCCGTATTTTGTAAGATCTGCTTTCTTGAATTCCACCGTCGTGCCATTGAGAGCCCGGTTATAACCACTGGGAGCTTTGGTCTCTTTTAAGGTGTATTCTCCTTCTTTCAGGCCTTTAATCACGAGTACCCCGCTATTATTGATTGCAAATTCCGTCACAGTTCCATCGGGGTCCAGGTTATATACGCCCAGCGTCTCAGTTGCCGTTGCCTTAATCGGAGTAGTATCCGTTCCTTTGAAGAGAGAGAATTCCGCACCTTTTAAAACTTTTTTATCCTTACCGTCTATTTTGGTGAGGCCGACAGCGTAGGTATATGTCACTGTTTTCTTCTCCTCGGACTTTCGATAAGGGGATGCAGGAGGGGTAAACGGATTGTTAGGATTTTCAGAATCAACTGGCCGTGTATCACTGCCTATTCTATAATCAAAGTAGGCTGTATTGGGATTTCCGGGGGACGCAATCACGGCGTTCGTCAGAAGCTTTGCATTATAGGTCAGCTTAATAACCACATTCGCCTCATATTTTGATGTCCCTGCATCTGTAGCCCATGGGGCGGAAACTGTAAATGTTCGGCCGCTATCATTCCAGAATACTTTGTATTCCGTACCTTTAGTCTTTTCGCTGCCGTCAAAATAGACTTTAAGAGAACTTTTATCTATCTCGAAGCCCTCACAAATCGTATCTGTGAGGTAATAAGTCAGAACCTTTTCCTCCCCCACATAGTCTGTAGCATTAAAGGAAACTTCAAAAGTTACCGTATCCCCAAAATTGACAGAGTTCTCGGTTACCTTGGGATCATAATTTGCTGTGTTCGTATCTGCGACAATATATTTCCCAAGAGTAACTTTTCCCTCCGAATCATACCAAGCGGGCCCCTGGTTTTTATCAATCAGGGTGGCATTCGGAGTAGTCGTGTCCACAGAGACAGCCTTTGCGCCAAGGGTGGATTCTATGTAGTAATAGCCATAATCCAGCCCATCGAAAGTAACGGTATTCGCTTTAGCCTCCTCCGTTTTTACTGCCGTGCCCTTAATCGTTCCGAGGAAGGTAACTGCCCCCTCCGTAAGATGACCCGATGAATCCTTTCCGGCAGTCTTAACGGTAATATTACCAGACGCGTCCTGCTCGAAATAATCATTTGTTCCCAAGGTCCCGTTGTAAGTATAGGCCACAGAAACCGGATTATTTGACTTTTCAATCGTTGCGCCAAAGATCTTATACAGTGTGTAGGTTTCACCCTTTGTGGTGTTGGAAATCGTGATAGAACCGTCTGAGGCAGCAAAAGCATTTACACTCAGCACAAAGACTATCAATACGATCAGGAGGATTGCTAACAGTTTTTTCATGCCTTTTTCCCTCTTTTTAATGTATTATTGTGAATTATGTTATTCTTAATCAAAAGTAAAAAACCCAGCCCCAGGAATACCGTTCCCAGTTCCATAAAGATTGTATTCCCACTGCCGCCGGTCGCCGGCAGAATTACGCCGGGAGAGTTCGTGACTGTAGCGGCAGCGAGGTAAACATTGTCCGTTGCCTCCTCTGCTACAGTGACCTTTCCTGCTGTATAGCCACCTGCCCCACCTATTGTCCTATCATAAACAGGGGCATCATATGCGGCGATGTAACCGTCCAGCGGTTCCTCTATGATATAATAAGAAATTGTTTGTCCACTGTCATTATAGGGCTTCAGTTTTTCCACTGTTGCTGACCAGCCGTTTTCAGCGTTAAGCGTCAGTATCTTCTGAACTGGCGATACACCGGAGTCATCCATAAGCGGCGTAAGCTCCGTAGCGTCCTCTATAGCAGAGTAAAGCTTGACGGTGACCTCTTTTTTATTCGCATCCCCAATGGAGGAATCCCATTGTTTGGAAACTGTGATACTCAAGAGATTGCTTTCCGTCTGAACCACCGGATGGGCATAGGGTATGTCATACTCTTCTTCGCCTATTTCATAACTTGCGGTTGCTGCCGTATTAGAGTGGAAACCGGGTTTCCCTGAACTCGTGGAATTCGATTCATAGTCAGTTTTTGGATCACCCACTGTACTTCCGTATGGATCCGCTCCGTCTAAAAGATTTGCTTCATAGGTATCCTTAGCAGTTTTCGTAAGCCTCACATTGAAAGATAGTTCATACTTGTCTTCAATCAGCAGCTGAAGATCAGGATTAAAGACTGCTGAAATTGTCTTTGTTTCAGCATTGTAGGATACGGATGTCAGTATCGGTTTGTTGTCGGTTTTGTTATCTGCTGTAAAGTTCTCTGTTTTCCCTGCCGTTGTGGTACTGTCCGTAAACGTTCCACTACAGATTGAGCGCTCATAGAGTGTTTTTTTGCTGTTATTGCTGTCTTTCACTGTAACCTTAATATCGGCATTCTCTCCGTAGAGAGACACATAGTCCGAAAGCTGATCCGTAATCGTAAGTTTTTTAAAATCCCGATTGATTCCAAGAATCTCTTCCAGCTTTGTAAGCAAATTGCTATATTCCGATGAAGTGACAACATCTCCCTCTCCTGCCATATATTCCAGCAATTCTTTATCGTTTTCCAAGCTTGACGATACGCCGATGGCAAAAACATCCACCGTAGGATATGCCTCATGTAATTCATCAATACGTGCTTTCGTCTGCTTTGTATTCTGTGCTTTTGTGCTTACTCCAGTTTTATAAGGCGTGTTATCATCGAAACTTCCATCATTGTCCGAAGATTTTTCCTCTTTTTCCTGACCATTGCCATAGCGGGTGTTCTTATCATCCATCCAGAAGGTAGGCACGCCATCACTGATAAAGACCATAATTGTTTTTCTATTTTCAGTGTCACCCAACGCCAGCATATCCATTGCTCTGTAGATAGCCGCACAATAGTTCGTACCCCATTTTATTGTACCATTATTTGGGTGACAGTCTACATTTACATAACTGCTCATCCAACCATCCGTTTCAAACTTCGCATCATTCAAATAATACAAAGTACCTGTCTTTGGATGGCCATCCTTTAAATTTATTGCTCCTGCACCATCAACAGCACCGCCGAAAGATACGACCGCATATCGGTTCTGCTCATTCAACTCCATAAAAGACTCTAAAAAACCTTTTTTGTGGGCAGAACCCGTACCATAGCCGTTGACTATTTCATCAATAGCTACCCAACGGTAATCATAATTTCCATTATGATCTCTAACATCTTTCATAGTGTCATGTATCATACTGTTTGACTTATCCAGTACAATCAGCATATCCATGGCCTCCGTCTGCTCGTAGGGACCGGCATTCAGATAGAGGCGGTAAAACTCTTTCAATGAAGACGCCGCCGAACCATCATCAAGATCGGTATCCGGATTATTTACTGTTGTACTTTTATCCCCCAGCCAGTCAATCGTCTTTTGCTGGGATAAATATCCTCCAGCCGCAGGCTCAGAACTTGCTCTCAAGGTTGCTCCAAGCCTCATAGGAGCAACAGATTTCATTAGAATCGGTGTCTCCTCTTTTGCATGCTGGGCAGCTAAAGCAAAACCGTAAAGCTTGTCTTCCCCGCTATAAGACAAGCAATAATCCTCTTCCCCGTATTCCCAAGTATCCAAAGGCTCTGCTCGCATTTCCGGGAAGGGTTCTTCGGACTCATTGGCCTCAAGGGATTCTATGTTTTCTTCCGGCTCCTGCCCCGTGATTACCGGTTCTTCTATTCTTTCCGCAGAATCTTCGTCCGGATTCGGTTCCACACTAACCTTGGCTGTCTCATAATCTTCCGTTTCCTCAATTATTTCAGGCTCTTTCTCCTCCTCGCTTTCCTCAGCTTCTTCGGGCTCCTCCAAATCGGTGGGAAGGAGGGCAGCCAGAGCGTAAGCGATGGGGTCGATTTCAGCCTCTTCTTCAGGCTCTTCTTTTTCCGCTTCCAGGGCAGCAAGCTCTTCCTCGCTGAGGAGAATCAGAGCATAGCTGCGCAGGCCCTCGTCTTCGGGGGCCTCCTCCAGGGCGGGCTTTTCCAAATTGGCTTCCAGGGTCAGCTCATAACCCGTCAGGTCCAGGTCCTCGCCGTTTTGGGTGACCCGGAAACGGTAGAGGTCCAGAGCGTGGAGCTCTTCCTCCTCTTCCTGCGCAGAGGACAGGACGGGAAGGGCCATATTCTTCCAAAGCTCGGTATCCTCCTTGGGGTCCACCTTCTCCAGGCTGAGAGTGGCCGTGCCGGAAAGGGCGGGGGCCAGAGTCAGGGTCGCGGAGAGATTTTCATCCTCATAGGTCAGCTTGGTCTCGTCCTTCAGCTCGGAAAGGAGGCCGAAGCCGTAAATTTCGGCATTATCATAGGCGTATTCGCCGCAGCATACTTTATCGTAGTGGTTACCTTCCACCGTCAGGAAGGTATCTTCCTCCAGGGCGGCAACGATGCCCACATGGGTGGTATTGCTTTCCTCCAGGCCGTCCCGGTCAAAGAAGACCAGATCGCCCACCCGGGGGGTAAAGTCGGCATCCGCAAAGCGGCCCAGGGTTTTCAGTTCGCTGACCCAGGCAGTGCAGCCGGCAGCCGAGGGGATGACCTCCTCCGGCACATTTGCATAGCGGAGGCAGAAGGAGATGAACATGGCGCACCAATCCCCGTAGGCATCGCCGTACCATTCGCCGTAGCGGGTATAGCCGTTTTTGCCGCCGGCCTTGTTATAACGGAAGTTCTTTTCGCTCTCCGTATAGCCCAGCTGGGTGCGGGCAATGGCCAGCAGGTCTTCGGCATAATCGCCGGTCAGGATCGCAGAGGCAAGGGACTTCTCCCAGATCTCTCGGTTCTCCAGGTCCGCAGTATCGTCACTGGCCTCCCGGTAGCATTCGTCCCCGTGGACATGCTCCTCTTCCCCGCAGGAAAGATAACGATAGCATTCCTCGCTGTGGACATGGCCCTCTTCCAATTCGCAGGTGAGCGTCTTGATCTGCTCATAGCAGGCATCTTCGTGGCTGTGGCCTTTAGACTCCTCCAGCCCGCAGATCAGCTCGTGGGATTCAGGGTCATAGCAAGCATCCCCGTGGGTGTGGCCTTCGGACTCCTCCAGCTCACAGACCAGCTCGCCCCGCTCCAGGGTATAGCAGGCCTCCCCATGGGCATGGCCTTCCTCCAAGCCGCAAAGGGCTTCCTCGCTGACTGCATAGCATTCCTCGGAATGGGTATGTTCCTCCTTGCCGCAAATCAGCTCCCGGTTCATGGTGATGGCGGGCAGCACAAGGGAGGAAACCGTGGCAAGCACGACTCCCAGGGAAATCAATCCCGCCGTCCGACGGGTGCGTTTCTCCGTCCGGTGGACCCTATTCATTTTTGCCGTTTCCTGCAAGAAATCCTGACGCATGGCAATTCTCCGTTTAAACCGCGTTATGCGGTGTATTTCTTATTGATTATCTCTCCGAAAGAAGGAGCCGACCCGTTCCTGAACCCGGTCTGCATGCTCCCCGAAGGAATCTGCAAGGCCCTGGTAGGTCTCCCGAATGATGGGGCCTATGCCCGCTTCCGCAAGCTCGTTCAAGGGACCGATTCGCTCAAAGGGCCAGACGCTGAAAATGAGCTTGCCGATCATCTGTTCCCGGTCCACACAGCCAAGGGCGGTGTTCCGGCTGTCCAGGGCGGTGGCACGGTGGTCCCCCAGGAGGAAGTATTTCTCCTCCGGCACCTGGTAGGGCAGCTCGATGTTACAGTCACCGAAGGCCTTCTCCGTCAGATAGGGCTCCTCCAGATATTCGCCGTCCACATAGACATTGCCCTCTTCATCGATGTTGACCCATTCTCCCGGACCGGCAATATAGCGTTTCACCAAAACTTTATTCTCATAGTAGAAGGCGACGATATCGCCCCGGCGGAGCTCCGAGCCCTTGATCGCCGTCACGATCTCTCCCTCTACCAGGGTGGGCTCCATGGAAGTTCCGTAGATTCGCAGAACCGGAAGCAGAAGCATAACGATCAGCACCACCACGGCCGCCAGCGAAATCAGGGAAAGGACCGTGCTGCGCAGAATCTTTCGGAAGCTTTGCTTATACTGCTCTTTTTCCAGCTCGCGGACAAGCTCTTCCTCATTGGGAAGGATCAACTTTTCTTCATTCACCGCTTGTCCCTTTCCTCCCTATAGACATAGTGCGTGCATTTTGGAATATGTTACCATAAGTAACAAAAAAATTACAAGGATTATTTGCAAATAATTACAAATTTTTTCTTTTTGATATGAAGACTTTTATGTTCTAAATAAGCTATGGAAAGAGGACATAAAAAATCCCCTTCTGTCCGAAGACAAAAGGAGATTCTTTTCTATTCCTTTATCGGGACTCATGCCAGGCCCATGGCCATGCGGTAGAGTTCCTTATCGAAGACCTTCTTCATTTCCAAAGCCTCCCGGATATCCATGTCGATGATCTCGCTGCGGTGCTTGCCCACGACCCGGCTGCTTTTTCCCTCCAGGAGCAGATCCACCGCCGCTGTGCCCAACTGGCAGGCCAGGAGCCGATCCCGGTAGGTGGGGGACCCGCCCCGCTGGATGTAGCCCAGGCGAGTCTGGCGGAGCTTGACGGAGGAATAGTTCTCAAACTTCTCGCAGAACTCCTCTACCCTGCCTGCACCCTCTGCCAACACGACCAGAATGGACTTTTTGCCCAACTGAGCGCTCAGCTCAATATCCTTGGCAATCCCCTCCACACTGTAGGGAACCTCCGGCACCAGAATATATTCTGCGCCCCCTGCGATCCCGGCATGGAGGGCAATGTCGCCGCAATGTCTTCCCATAACCTCCACCACGGTGACCCGGTTGTGGGAATCCATGGTGTCCCGAAGGCTGTTGATGGCCCAAAGGACATTATTGACCGCCGTATCAAAACCGATGGTATAGTCGGTATAGGCAATGTCGTTATCAATGGTACCGGGAATCCCGATCACCTTGACGCCCGTATCCTCCGCCAGAGCAGATGCGCCCCGGAAGGAACCGTCGCCACCAATGACGATCAGTCCGTCAACATGGTGCTGGCGCAGGACCTCCCCGGCATGCAGGCGGGTCTCCCGCTCCAGAAAAGCAGCACAACGGGCAGACTGCAGAAAGGTGCCGCCCCGCTGGATAATGCCGGAAACAGACCGGCGGTCCAAGTCTATAATATCATCCTCAACCAGGCCCTTATACCCCTGCTGGACACCGCAGATCTCCAGCCCCTTGGACAGGCCGTAACGGACGACCGCACGCACGCAGGCATTCATGCCCGGCGCATCGCCGCCGCTGGTCAAAACCGCAATTTTCATTTTCATCCTCCCAGGCTCAATTGAGCCCACATTATAGCACAGGAAAAGGGGAAAATCAATGCAAGGCGATATGGCCAATTGATAATTGATAATTGACAATGGATAATTGTCCGCTGCGGCGGGGATGGAAAGGAGTTAGGAGTGAGGAGTTAGGTGGACTTTCTCCCGGATCCAGGAGAGAATATCCTCATAGACCTCCCGGCGGTTCAGCTCATTGAGCATTTCATGCCGACCGCCCGAGTAGAGCTGAATGGAAATATCCTGCATTCCCGCCTTGCGGAAGAGCTCCGCAGCCTTGTCCACCCCGGCGCCGTAGTCCCCCACCGGGTCTCCGTCTCCGGAAACAAAAAAGACAGGGAGATCCTTCTTCATCCGGGCGAGGTTTTCCTCCCGGGAAATGAAACGGATGCCCCACATCATATCCCGGTAAAGGGAGGCTGCAGCCACGAAACCGCAGAGGGGATCCTCAACATATTTCTGCACGATCTCCTCATCCCGGGTAAGCCAGTCAAAGGCTGTTTTGGCATCCGGGATCTTTTTGAGATAGGAACCGAAGGCGATCTTATTCAGGAGCGCACCGGAAGCCCGGGGGCCCTTCTTCTTCACTTCCCGATTGGCCAGGAAGAGACCTGCCTTGACCAGGAGGGCGCTCTGCTGCCCGGTACCGCTCAGGATAAGGGCATCCAGATCCTCCGGGAAGCGGATGACATAGGTTCTGGAGAGGAAGCTTCCCATACTATGGCCAAAGAGAATATAGGGGAGATCCGGATATTCCTCCTTCATTCTATCGTGAAGGAGCTTCATATCCTCCACCACATAGTTCCAGCCGTCCTCTTCGGCAAAGAAACCCTTTTCTTCTTCCGAGGCAATGCTCTTTCCGTGGCCCAGATGGTCATTTGCCGCCACCAGATAGCCCTGCCCGGCCAGGAAGCTCATAAAATCCCGATAACGCTCCGAATGATCGCCGATACCGTGGGAAATCTGGACAATGCCCCGCTTTTCACCCTCCGGGACGCAGAGAAGCCCACGGATGATATTCTTCCCCGTGGATGACAGGTACGAATAATCGCGAAACTCCGGCATAGTATCCCCTCCTACAATCTTTATGAATTTTTTTCTAATTTGTATACTACATGTTTCCTAAGAAAAAAGCAAGAGGAAAAATTTCTCCGCACTCCAAATTGTTTTTAAAAGTCAATCCCGGCTGCATTGAAAAAGGCGCTGAAATGATAAAAATCCAAAAATCAGGTAGCAGAGGTAGCAGTAAGGTAGCAGCAAAAGCACAGTACTGCTACCCCGAAAAAGCTATATATATCAACGGATTTTGTGATTTTGGTAGCAGTTGTAGCACGTTTTTAAACTTCTCGCGTGAGCTTGAAAAGAGCGGTTCCAGGAAATGGGTACAGAAAAAGTGAAAAAACGGAGAGAAGAATTTGAATTTGCTGCTACCTCTGCTACCAAAATGTGAAAAAGCCTTACGGCATAAGGGAAATCGTGGGTAGCAGAACTCATAAGTTCTGCTACCCCGCTGCTACCTGCTGCCAGCAATAACACCGGAAAGCAAATCTCTCTTTCAAATAGACTTTTTTTCTCCCCTGTGCTATAATTTCTGCACAAAAAACTTATATTTTTAAGGAGAATCTATATGAATGAAGTGAAACTGAACCTGCTTTACCTCAACCGGGATGAGGTCATTGAACTGGGGGGCGAAGATATGTCCCTGGCCGTTTCGGATATGGAAGCCCTCCTGGCGCTGCGGGAGCAGGGAGATGTGCGGGTCCCGGATAAGGTCTCCATGAACTTCGGCAAGACCATTGCGGAAGAAAAGACCATGGGCCGGATCAATTCCATGCCCGGTTATGTGGGCGGAGATTATCACATGGCCGGCATGAAATGGGTGGGCAGCAACCCCGGCAACCTGCAGAAAGGTCTGCCCCGGGCTTCCGCCATTACCATTTTAAATGACCCGGACACCAAGTTCCCCTTGGCCATCATGGACGGCACCGTCATCAGCAATACCCGGACAGGAGCCATCGGCGGACTGGCCGTCAAGTATCTTTCCAAAAAGAATGCCGAAAGCCTCTTTATTTTCGGGGCGGGCCTCATTGCCGAATATATGTTGGAGGCTGCCAAGGTAGGCTGCCCCGGCCTTTCCCGAATCTATGTTTATGACCTGGTGAAGGAACGGACGGAATCCTTCGCCGAGAGAATGACCTCCCGCCTGGGGATCCCCGTGACTGCAGCGGAAAAGGAGCTCTCCAGGGACTGCGATATCGTGGTCACTGCCACCGGCGCTGCCAGCCCCGTAGTCAGCTTCTCCGACCTGGGCAAGGGTGCCCTCTATATCAACTTCGGCGGCTATGAATGCAGCTACGACACCGTATCCGAAGCAGACAAGCGTTTTGTGGACAACTGGCAGGCCGTCAAGCACAGAAACACCTCCGCCATCGCAAAGATGGTCAATGAGGGCCTGATGGACGAAAGCCTTGTGGACGGCGAATTGGGTACCGTGATCACCGGCGCAAAGGCCGGCCGCAGCTCTGACCAAGAGATCATCTATTTCAACTGTGTGGGCATGGGAATCGAAGATGTGGCCATTGCCACCCGGGTTTACCGCAAGGCTCTGGCAGAACACAAGGGTACCCTGCTGAAATACTGGTAAGCAGTTGTGGGAATCGTCCCTGTCGGAAAAAAAAACAAAAAACATGGAGAACAAACAATGAAAAAATGCATTTCCTGGAATATTGACTCTTTGAATGCAGCCCTGACCTCGGACTCTCCCCGCTCCCTCCTGACCCGGGAGGTCCTGAAAAAGGTGGCCGAAGAGGACCCGGATATTTTTGCCATCCAGGAAACCAAGCTGCCGGAAAGCGGCCCTTCCCCCCTGCATCTGGAACTCCTGAAGGCCTATTTCCCGGGCTACAAAGCGGAATGGTCCAGCTCTGCCCCTCCTGCAAAGAAGGGCTATGCGGGAACCATGGTGCTCTATAAGGAGGCCCTGCAGGCAGAGATCTCCCGTCCCCTTTTGGATGCCCCCGGCACCATGGACAGCGAGGGGCGGATCCTTACTTTGGAATTCCCGGATTTTTATTTTGTGAACGTCTATACCCCCAATGCCGGAGACGGACTGAAACGCCTGCCGGAGCGGCAGGAATGGGACAGGCTCTACGGGAACTACCTGCAGGGGCTCAGCGCAAAAAAGCCCGTGCTTGCCTGCGGGGACTTCAATGTGGCCCATGAGGAAATCGACCTGGCCCATCCGGAGAGCAACCACCTCTCCGCAGGCTTCACGGACGAGGAGCGGGCAGGCTTCACGGAGATCCTGGGAAAGGGCTTCACGGACAGCTTCCGCTATCTCCATCCCGGTCAGGAAGGCATCTACTCCTGGTGGAGCCAACGAATCCGGGTTGCCAAGCAGAACAATGCGGGCTGGAGAATCGATTATTTCCTGGTCAGCGAGCGCTGCCGGGACCTGATCCGCAAATCCGAAATGCTGGATTCCGGAGAGCGGGCAGACCATGCGCCCATCCTTCTCATTATTGACCTGTAAAGCAAAATATGCGCTCTAAAAATCGGCCACGGGGATCATACCCCATGGCCGATTTTGCTTTGTTTTGCAAGTGCTTAAAAGAATATTGCTTATTTCTTTACATGTTTTCCTTTATGCTTTCTTTTGCGACAACAGATGCAGAGGATGACAATGAAGACTGCAAGGACAAGGAAAACCAAATAGTACCATTCAAAGGAACTCTCGCCTACCTGGACTGTCACATCCTTTGCAGATACCTGAAAACTGTCCCGGCCATCCTGCGTAGAAACATGATAGTTTGTATTGCCAACGGCTATTTTGCCTTTATCGCAAATCACTTCAAACTGAAATGTCCCTAAAAGCGTATCACTATCCCATGGCTCACCCCCAACCATAGACACATAGTTGATATAGTAGGCATGGATTCCATCTTGAAGCTCAACATCATGTGCTTCAAGGCCGGAGGCTGTAATCTCGCTATTGTTTATTAGGCGAAGGCAGGAACTGTCATATTCTATTTCTGTCTGAAAAGCATATATTTCGTTGCTTTCACCGTCTGTTTGTCTTAAGGTGAGGGAAAATGTCAAAATATCCCCCATAGCTGCCTGCAGTTCATGTTCCCCATTTGCCGTTAAATCAAATTCGTAGGAGCGAGAATCATCCGCTGCGAAAGAAGGAATCAAAAAAGATGCAGCCAGCAGTAAAGCAAAGATTAGAGAAAGCAACTGCTTGGTAAAGTTATGTTTCATTTTTTACATGAGGGCTTAAATATTCTGCCCTATCATCATATTTTATTTCAGAATCAAAGCAACAACGGCTGCTGCATCCTTCGTATCAACGGTGGCGTCACCGTTCATATCGGCACGCAGGAACTTTTCCATTGAACAAGCTGTGAAATCGCTGTAAACCGTATTATACAGGTTCCATACAAGCTGTGCATCGTTGATGCATAGCTTGTCCGTCATATTCACATCGCCTTCATAGCTGATGTTCGTTGCCGTGGCTGTTGCAAGACCGACCTTCGCGGCAATCTGCTCCTTCACTGTGGCCTCTGCCTCGGAGGAAATGACCAGATAGCAGTATGCTTCGTACTTGGAGGAGTAGAACATTGCGTTTCCGTCATAGGCAAAGATATTCCCGCTTTCCAGTGTACCCGTAACCTTGACGAGCCATGCGTTCTTGCCGCCATCGAGAGCAAGATACTTTGAAACATCAACACTCTTCTGCCCGACCTTTTCAACCGTGAACACGACATCACCGGATACATTCTCTACGGTATAGGTATTGCCGGACTGCTTAACCTCTGCTGCAGTTCCGCCCATAGTGGCAGTTACGGTGTAGTCATAACCGGTCACAGGGGTCAGAGAAAGGACGGCATTGCCCGTTCTTGCGACCTGCGTGGGAACGGAAGCATCACCTGCGCCGCTGCCCGTCACAGACGCAGCATAATTATCCGGAAGAATAGCCTCTTTGGAAACGGTTACATCAATGTTTCCGGTAATGCTTGCACCGGGAATCGTATACTCATTGCCGACCGCCGAGTAGCCCGTGAAGGCCGTTCCGCCAATGGTGATTGCAATGGTGTAATTGTAACCGTCCTCGTTTCCTCTGGTGAAATGATAATCGGTGAGGTAGGTGGCTGATGATCCGTCAGAAGCCGTAATGTCGCCGGTGGAAGTGACCGTAAAGGTCTTGGGTGCTTTGGTTGCGCTGATAACGATCGGACCGGATGCAGTTTTGACCGTAAATGTGCCGTCCTTGTTATCAACAACACTGGCCGCGCTACCGTTCATCGTGGCAGTAAATGTGTAATTATAATTTTTGTCCTTTGCCGTGAAAGTGTAATCTGCTCCGCTTGCTGCAGAGGCAGCTCCGGTAAAATCATCCGACAGCGTTACGCGATACCCGCCGACAGTTACTTTGGTAGTATCGTCCTTGATCGTCGCCGCAGGGGCATCCTGAGAAACAGCGTTGGAGTTTTTGTCGATCTTTGCCGCCGTCAGTTTAACGGAAGTATCTCCGGAAGCAATGCCTTTGAATGTAAGCGTTACGGGAGTGGTAAACGCTTTGTTGCTGCCATAACCCGTAACAACGAGCTTATTAGTCTCACTGCTCTTAACATTGACACCATCGTCGGCAGAAAGATATTGCAGTATGGTCGAATCATAACTCAACTCATAGTAGTAGGAGTTATAGAATGTTTCTGTTTCAGAGGAAGCGCTGATCTGAACAGATACGTCTTCGCCAAGCATCGTTTCCTCATCGCTGCCCATAGAAGCAGCATAATCGCTGCCGGAGGCCGCCGTGCCCGTTACGGTCAGAGTTACTTCATTGGAAGTTGCTTTTGACGCCCAAGATGTTCCGCCGTAATCAACATATGCATTAATCTCGCTGAAGGAAAGCTTATAGCCTCCGGGCGCCGTGCCTTCCGGAATCTTCACCGTAATTTCGGCAATTTTTGCGACGGACTCAACATCTTCCGCATCGGGAGAATTCCAGCTTACCTTAGCCTGATTCTCGGCATAATTTTTGTTGTAGTTTGCCCCTGTAAAAGTGATTTGGGAATCGCCGCTCGCAAAGGCGGTGATCTCCAAGCCTGCGGGGCAGTTGATAATGTAGTCAAATGCGCCAAAGGTGGAAGCTGTGCTGGGGGCAAGGGTAAGCACGACAGTCTGATCCTGGTCATTAGAAACCTGCCCCTTATCCAAAGCAGCTATCCAAGTAACCTCATTCCCCGCAAAAGCATTCGCGGTTAAGCCAAAGAGTAAAGTCAGTGCTAACACAAGAGATAAAATTTTCTTTTTCATACTGTTTCCCTTCTTTAAAATATTTGCTCCCTTATAGGGTTATGCATAATATGATACGGTTACCAAGAAAGTGTAACCTTTTTGAGAATCGCAGCGTTGAGCCTGGAAATGTCACCCGAGCTCAAGTCACCGTCGCCATTCACATCGCAGGCAAGAGTACTCAACGGAGGCAAATCAACCTTACGGAGTATTCCGGCGTTGAGTCTTGATACATCGCCTGAGCTCAGGTCACCGTCGCCGTTGGAGTCGCCGAAGATACTGCAAGCCACAACTGTGTCCTCATCGGCAATGTTCACATCAAAGCTGTAAGAACCGTCGCCATTTGCGCTCGCTTTTAGGCGGGTATAGGTCGCGCCACCGTCATAACTCACTGCGAGTACGCAGGGGCGCTCCGCCGCAACCGAGAATGTATTTTCGCCAATTGCCCACCCCCCATCCGGCGCTGTGATACTAGGAAACGGATTTTGCATTGCTGCCGAGAATGACTGCACCCGCTGCGGAATCATAATACCCACCGGATACGGATGAGATTCGGGAAAGATAATTCTCTCCTACAATTTCGGATAAATCCAAATAATAAAGTCCATTTTTCTCCTCTTTTACTTGGAGAAAAACTACTGCAGATACAGCGCCGTAGTAATTACTTATGGTACAATCATTTGGAAAAAGTAACTTATAAATATTGTTTTGACTAAAATAGAAGTATCTCAACTCTGTACAAGACTCTAAATTGACCTTCGAAAATTGATTATTTGAAATATTGAGGTTGTACAAGTTCTTAGCGGAATTGAAATCAACCTCTTTCAACGCGTTGGAAGAACAATCTAGGGAAGTAACTGCGCAGGTGCTTGGCAGCAGCAAGGCTGCGATTTTGTTGTTTGAACAGTCTACACTAGATAATTTACTGTTCTTCCGCAAATCAAGCTGAGATAAATCACAGCCATAGCAATATAGGGACTCTAATTCAGATAAGTCGCCCAAATCTAAAGATGAAATAGGTTGATTTTCACAATAGAGGTACTGAAGGTTTTCAAAATAGGAGATCCCTGTCAAGTCGCTAACTGTGCCCCAATTATCCCATGAATTTACCCTAACTTCCAAAACCGCCAGAGCTTCACTTTCAGAAAGATACCCATCGTGATCCGTATCAAAATTTGTCAGGACATAATTTCTAAAATTATTATCCGGGAAGCTTTCCGCCGTAATTTCAACATTCAGATTCTTTTTCCCGCATTCTATGCAAACCCCAGAAATATCGTATTGGTGTTCGCTAACCGCATATACGGCCTTCGGTGTAAATTCTGCTTCGTTTGAAACGATATGAACATAATCCCCAGGAATAAGAATCTCTCTTGTTTCCCAAAAATTGCGATTTGTTAAGGTAAAAATACAATTTGAGCTCTTATCAAAGAAATCAATAGTATTTGATTCATCTCCACAGTAATAAAAATATTCTGGCAAAATCAAAAGGTAATCTGCCCCTAAATACGACAATTCACACTCGTGGCGCAAAACAGAAGCAGACGGACCGAGCTCCGTATACGAGATGTCCAACGCGGTTGAATTCAAAGGGGCAACAATTTCCTCTCTTGCCATCCCACAGCGGCTACATGTAAACAACTCTGTCCCCGTTGCCTTACATGATGGAGCCTTAGTTGTTACACCCACATTCCACGAATGTTCTCCTCCAAGCGCTGGGATGTATTCTGTTTCAACTCCTCCACATATTGAACAGAAACATTCCTTTCCTCCCTGGTCCTTGCATGTTGGGTTTGAATACACAGACCACTCCGACCAAATATGATCACAGATGCTTGTGAAATTACAATAATGGCTAACCCAAGTTAAGCAAGGGCAAGCATCGGAGTACTCGTCCATTAGGGTATTCCAGTTTTCTTCAGAGCCTCCATAGTAAAGGCGAGGACGTGAGTCAGAAAAAATAATCGCCTCAAATGCAAGAGCCGATAGGCTGGCTGGAAGAAACAAATCTTTAAGACCTTCGCAATTTCGGAATGCCCAAGTTCCTATAGATGTAATTCCTTCGCTTATCGTCAGGGTTTTGAAACCAATGAGATTCCACGGCGTTTCTACAGGATTATGATTCATGCCTTTAACAATGTCATAACTCCAAATACTACCAGAACCGGATACCGTCATATTATGCTCGGAATCAATAACCCACGATGCACTTTCCCCGCAATTTCCACGAAAGGACCCATCTTTTTCTTGAAGGCTTTCAGCCGAAACTGTAATCGTTATTTCCGAATCTGCGGGAGCACAGAATTTCTTTGATTCTCCAATTTGCAGAAAAAACATTAATGTCGCATCTGCTGAGTAATGGCTTCCAAAATTTTCTTCCACCCATACCCACTGATCACTTGCGGAAAACTTATATACTCCGACCTGATTAGCCGTGAAGGTATACTCTGTGTAAGGAAGTACTGTATTTTCGCCAAGAGATAATACGTTTTCTTCCACTTGAGCAGATAAAAGCAGGTTCTCATTCTCTGTTTCTGCTTTCTCTTCTATTGCAATAACTTGCAAAGGAAACAGAGATAGTATCATTACAAGCGCCAAACACAGCGCAATAGCCCGTTTCTTCATTGACATCCTCCATCGGCGTTTAGATACAATTCAGCAAAGAAATCATAAAAAGGAAAACAGGTTGGCATCCTCAAATACCAATACACCTTAATCCTTGGAACAAGAATGCTTATCTTGGTTTTTTCCTATCCTTGACGAACATGGATATACTCCAACTCATGGTAAATATAGCCCGAATACGGGCAATTGTCAATGTACGAACAATAAATTATTTTATTCCTTGTACAAAAATCAACGGGCGTATTCGGGTGTGAAGGATGATTTGCTTTGAAAAGTTATTCATAACAATGAAAGAGCGCGGAATATCACAGTATAAGCTTATAAAAGAGTATAAAATAAGCACAGGGCAACTTGACCGCCTGCGCAAGAATGAAAATATAAGCACCTATACTCTGAATCAGTTATGCAAGATTCTTGATTGTTCGCTGGAAGATATTGCAGAGTATAAAAAGGACCCTTAGCTTTGATAGCAGTTGGAAATGAAAAACGTTACGGCAAGCAAAAAACAAAAGGTATTTTACTCAGCGACATTATGCAGTGGCAAGAATGGAAGGACGGATAGGCAAAGGCGAGAGGATACGGTACCCTCTCGCCTTTGCTTTTTTCCGCTTCCGGAATTCCATAAAATGCTGAAAAGGGGAGAATTGGGGTGAGGCTGGGTGAGGCAAAGCCACAGAAACTCTACCACGAAAAAGCTAGATATATCAAGGACTTTTGAGATTTTGGTAGAGGAAGTAGAGGCATTTTCAAGTTCTCGCGCGAGCTCAAAATAGGCAGTTCCCGGAAATGGGTGTGGGGAAAAATAAAAATAGGCAGGAGAATTTCAGATTACTTCTACTTCCTCTACCTAAATACGGAAATTCCTTGCGGCATAAGAGAAAACATAGGTAGAGGCAATCCGGGTGATCTTCACCTCAAGCTCACCCTGCTTCGACCCTGAATCCTTGTGATCGCCGCAATCGCAAAGAAAAGGCATAGCCGATCCTGTGATCGACCATGCCTTGATGCTGTATCCATATAAAGGGGCCCGCTGCGATCCGCAGCTGCCCTTAAGGGTCATTCAAACGATTACTTGGAGCCTCTGGCTGCCTTATCCTTGTACTTGATCAGAATCATGAAGAAAGCAGCCAATGCCATGAAGAATGCGGGAACACCGATGCAGCGGAGATAGAACTTCACGCCCATGGGATTGATAAAGGCATAGACAACGGAGATCAAAGCCAGAGCGGTGGCAACCAGGCAGCAGAGAACGGAGTTCTTCTTGCCGAAATCCTTGCAGAAAGCCAGCATGCAGAGAACTGCAAAGGAGATGGTAAGCTGCGCGATATAGAGGGTGGCAAATGCCTTGCCGGTCTCTTCGACGGAATTGACACTGGCCAGAATATTCACGAAGATGGCAATGGCAAAAACTACCAGGGCGAGCTTATAATCCTCTGCCGCGTCCTTCTTGCCGCCGCGAAGGATATAGAGCACGGCATACATGAATGCGAGCATATAGAATGCAAAAGAGAAATCAGAGAGGGCGCCTCCGCCATTATCAATCATGCCGAAGACCACGAGAACTGCAGCGATAAAGCCGATAATAGAAGCGGCAATCGTTGCAACATTCAACCCCTGATGAGCCGGTTTCTGATTAGGTTCCATAATTCTTTTCCTTTCCTTTGAACGTCATGCGCTCACTTGCTCGTATTACTATATACCTATCTCGCTGATTCTGCAAGGTTTTTTTTCATAATAGGGCATTTCCCCCCGAAAAAAGAATCCATTTAAAGAAAGCGGGCCGCATTCTAGTCAACCGTTACCGTTCCATCCTCAGAAACGGTAATCATCATATCATCCTTTACATAGTCCAAAAATTCCTGACCCAGGCAGTCAACGGTGACCAAAGGTTCCTCACACCAGTTGGCTGCAAGGACAGCGCCTGCTGCCGCCAGAGAGTCAATATGCTCCGAGAAAAGGAGGCAGGAGGGACATTTTCCCATGGACTTGGCAGCAAAGAGAACCATGCCGCCGGTGGTGGAGCCAATGGTCTGGGGCAGGCAGAGGGCCTTGCCCATCATGGGCTTGCGGTAAAGATCCAGGTTGTTCTGGTCATCGCATTCCACATGCTGATATTTCTTTCCGATAATGGGAAGTTCCCCGAACTGAAGGGCACCCTGAAAGGAAGCCAGGGTATTAAAACCGCCGTGGGAAACAAGGGCGGGAGCTTTGCAGGTTCCTGCAACGACCGGACGGCCTTTAAACTGCTTCATTTTATTTTACCTCCTTGTGATCAGGGAGAGAATCTCTTCATCCGGATAGTAGCGGGCCGTGGTATAGGTCCTCAACTTGTTGGAGTTGGTGGCGACAGCCATTTTCTTTGCCAGGGGGTTATTCATATACATCAGGGGGCAAATATTGCTGAGCACGATCCCCGTGGCTTCCAGTTCCTTGGCAAGAGGAGTCTTCTCAAAAGCTTCCTTGACACCGGGAGCGCAGGTGAAGACCGTGGGGACCGAAACCTTGCTGCGGCCGCTCTTCCTGAGAGCTTCCTGCACCTTCTCCGTCCACTCCTTCAGCTGGGGCAGGGAGAGATGGGGGCAGCCCACGAAGCAAAGCTGGGCTTTGGCAGAGGGATCCTTCCACATAACGGGATAGCTCTTGCGGACTCTTTCCAGTTCCGCATCGTCGATCACATAGACACGGGCGTTCTCGGCGATCAAGGATTCTCCCTGCTCCAGGGCTTCGGGAGTCAGGTTTTCAATGTGATAGAGGCCCACTGCGCCGTTGGAGGCGGTGGCTGCACCGAAATCCTTCAGGTAAGCGCAGGTCTCTTCCGTGAGCTCGGTACCCAGCCAGCGGTCCAGGCCCTTGATATAGGGAACATCCTCCATGACCTTCATACCGATGGCAGAACCCAGGATCTGGGCCGTGGGCTTCTTTTCGCATTTGACCTCCACGATCCAGGTGGCTTTTCTTCCCGCATCCGTCAGAAGGCCAAAATAGGGAACATAGCCCGCAATGGAGCCGAAAAGCTCAATGATACCGGAATTTCGGTTGCAGCGGGCACCCAAAACAGAGTTTGCATAGACAACGGCGGAGGATTCCGCCCAGGAAAGGACCTCCCCCTTCTCGGGGCGGTTGCCGACCTCATCCAGATAGCAGGTGCAGGTATAGGCCTTGCTGTCCAGCAGCCCCAGCTTTTCAAGCTGCGCATCATAGCTATCCTGCGCGGAGTACATGAACTTTTTAAAGACAAAGTCCTTCAGGAAATCGGAGGGAACCTTGGGATCCAGGGGTTTGGGGTCCACTGTGAACTTCTGCCCGGAAACGGCCCCTTCCGCGATCAGCTTATCCATCATGGCATAGACTGGCTTGAGTACGCCCAGGCCGAAGGAGGTGACCAGATGCCCCATTTTTCCGGTTACGGGAACCATCTTTTCCGCACCGAAGGCATCGCCGTACATCACCAGGGTCTTCCAGACCTTGGCCATGGCCTCACCCTTGGAGCCATTCAGAATCGCTTGCTGTTCTTCTGTTAAATACATGGCTGTTCTCCTTTTTCTAAATCTTCATGGCAACTTCATAAGCGCGCCAAATGACGGAGCGCAGGTTGCCCACTGCTTTGCAGTCGCCTACCAGATAGACATTCTTTCCCTCTTCCGCCAGGGGGTTGGGTTTATAGCCGACACAGCCAATCACGCTGTCGCAGGGAAGCTCAAAGCTTTTTCCTGCCTTATCTTCACAGACGATGGAGCCCTCCCGGACTTCCTTCAGAGCGCTTTCCAGGTAGGTCGGGACCTGATTGAGGGCAAACCATTCCCGGAGATAGGAGGAGTTGGCCAGGCAGACACCCTTCTGGCTCACCAGATCGTCTTTCATCTCCACGATGATGGGTTTCTTGCCCTGGAGCGCCAGCTCATAGGCAATTTCACAGCCTGTGAGACCGCCGCCGATGACCGCTACCGTCTCCCCGACGGACTTCTCGCCCCTCAGGAATTCACAGCCCTCTATGATCTTCTCATAGCCAGGAACACTGCGGAGGACCACAGGCTTGGAGCCGGTGGCGACAATAACCGATTCTCCCGCAAAGACACCAATGTCCTTGATCTCGTCATGCAGACGGACCTCGATCTCCAGCTTTTCCATTTCTCTCCGATACCAGGCCAGAAGATCTCTGAGTTTGCCCTTGTAGCTTTCCGCAGAGGCAGGGATGAAGGTACCTCCCAGAAGATCGGACTTTTCGTGGATGATGGGCTTGTGGCCCCGGAGTTTCAGCACACGGGCAGCTTCCATTCCTCCGATACCGCCGCCGATAATATGGACGGTTTTGGGAGATTGCGTCTTCTTTATATAGTGCTTGCCCCACTGCATCGTTTCCGCATTGACGGCACAGCGAGCCAAATGGAGACTGTCTCCCAGATCCTGATCGTTGGCAACGCCCTTATAGTGGCACATATTGAAGCAGCCGTTGTGGCAGAGGATACAGGGGCGAATGTCCTCTTCCCTGCCCTCCATGAGCTTGGTGACCCACTCCCAATCCGCCAGGAACTGGCGGGCAAAGCCTGCGCCATCCAGCTTTCCGGCGGCAATGGAGGCCGCCGCCGCTCTGGGATCCAGTCGGCCGGCAGCAACCACGGGCTTATCGGTGAAATTCTTGATATGCTCCACATCGGCCAGGTTGCAGTTTTCCGGCATATACACGGGAGGATGGGCCCAATACCAGGCATCGTAGGTGCCGTTATCACAGTTGAACATATCGTAGCCCGCATCGGAGAGGTATTTAATGGCCTTTTCGGACTCTTCCATATCCCGGCCCACTTCCGTATAATCCTCGCCGGGAAGCGCGCCCTGACGGAAGCCCTTGGTCTTGGAAAGCACGCTATAACGGAGGGAGACGGGGAAATCTTCCCCGCAGGCCTTTTTGATGGCCTTGACGATTTCTGCGGCAAAACGGTAGCGATTCTCGAAGGAGCCGCCGTATTCGTCCGTCCGCTTATTGACATAATTCAGCGTAAACTGGTCCAGAAGGTAGCCTTCGTGAACGGCATGGACCTCTACGCCGTCCACACCGGCATCCTTGCAAAGCTTGGCAGACTTGGCAAAGGCATCTATGAACTCCTGGATCTCCTCCTTGCTGAGGGCCCTGGATGGAACCTTATCCGACCAGCGGTTCGGAGAAGGGCTGGCAGAAGCCGTGATCTTATCCAGGTCCATGAAGGGCTTGCTGACCACGCGAAGCGCCGGGTTGGAATAGAGCTTTTCCATCATGCCCGAAACGGTGAATGAACGGCCGAAACCGGCTGTGAGCTGAATAAAGAGCTTGGCGCCGGTTTTGTGGAACGCGGGCATCCATTTTTTCAGATCCTCATACATTTTCTTGTTCTTATGGAGCCACTGGCCGAACATGGGATTGTAGACAGGCTGGCAGCCGGGAAGTACCAATCCGCAGTTATTTTCGGCAACGGTTTGGATGAATTTTGCGCCGTCCCGGTCAAAATGGTTCACTTCCATCCAGCCGAAGAGGTCTGTGCCGCCCATACTGGTGAGCACGATGCGGTTTTTGATTTCACAATTTCCGATTTTCCAGGGGGTAAACAGGGGCTGAAGCTTTTCGTCCATCGTTATTTCCTCCTTATCTTTTCTTTTTTATCAACCATAAACCATAAAATAAAAGGGCAGAAAAATCTGCCCTTTTGTGTTTGATTAAATTCTGGCAACGCCGGAACGGCGAGCGGCCTCGGCAACAGCCTTGGCAACAGCGGGTCCCACTCTCTTATCGAAGGCGGCGGGGATGATATAATCCTCGCTGAGCTCCTCATCGGAAACCAGGGAGGCCAGAGCCTCAGCGGCAGCGACCTTCATCTCCTCGTTAATATCGGAGGCGCGGACATCAAAGGTGCCGCGGAAGATGCCGGGGAATGCAAGAACATTGTTGATCTGGTTGGGATAGTCACTGCGGCCGGTAGAGATAACTCTGGCACCGCCTGCCTTGGCATCCTCGGGGAAGATCTCGGGGGTGGGGTTGGCACAGGCAAAGATGATGGCATCCTTGTTCATGGTCTTGACCATCTCCGTGGTAACGGTTCCGGGAGCAGAAACGCCAATGAAGACATCCGCGCCGACGAGAACATCGGCCAGGGAGCCGGCCTTCTTCTCCAGATTGGTGACCTGAGCCATTTCTTCCTTGATCCAGTTCAGACCTTCGCGGCCTGCATAGATGGCGCCCTTGCGGTCGCACATGGTGACATTCTTATAACCCGCAGAGAGGAGGAGCTTGACGATAGCCACAGCGGCAGCGCCTGCGCCGGAGGTAACGATCTTGACCTCTTCCTTCTTCTTGCCAACCAGCTTCATGGCATTGGTCAGGCCGGCCAAAGTGATGACAGCGGTGCCGTGCTGGTCGTCATGGAAGATGGGGATATCGCACTTTTCTTTCAGCTTGCGCTCGATCTCAAAGCAGCGGGGAGCGGCAATATCTTCCAGGTTGATGCCGCCGAAGGAGCCGGACATGAGGTAAACCGCATTGACGAACTCGTCCACATCATGGGTCTTCACGCAGAGGGGGAAGGCATCCACATCGCCGAAGGACTTGAAGAGAACACACTTGCCCTCCATGACAGGCATACCGGCCTCGGGGCCGATATCGCCCAAACCGAGAACGGCGGAACCGTCGGTGATAACGGCGCAGAGGTTCCAGCGGCGGGTCAGGTCATAGGACTTGTTGATATCCTTCTGAATCTCCAGACAGGGCTGGGCAACACCGGGGGTGTAAGCCAGAGAAAGATCCTGCTTGGTTGCTACAGGCACGGTGGCCTTGACTTCAATCTTGCCCTTCCACTCGCCATGGAGACGGAGGGATTCTTTTGCGTAATCCATTTTGTTTCTCCTTTTATCTAAATATTATTATTCTTTCTGATTCTCGTCCTCACCGAGATCAATGGGGACCTGGAATTCCGACTCTGTATTGGTCTTCAGGTCCTTCAAGGCCTGAAGCAGCTTTTCCCGGCCGCTCTCGGACACGCTGCCGAAGAGGCGGGCGCCATAGGTCTTATAGAGCTCCAGGGCATCCGATATCTTCAAAATACGGAAGCGGTCCTGTTCGTTCCCCTCACCGCAGTCGTAGATGTAATAGGGAACATAATTCTGGCTCTTGATAATCGTTTCGCCGGTGGAATCATCCTTGGAAATGACCAGCTTCAGGATGGCACTGTCCCGGACATAGGCGGTGGTATCCGTATTCATGAAGCTGCCCAGACTGTAAGCCACAAAGCGCTCCGTTTCCCTGCCCTCGATCTCCACGCTCTCATAGCGCATGGGGCCTACCACATGGGAGTGGGTCCCCAGGATCAAATCCGCGCCGTTCTGGAGGAGCAGCTTTGTGATATCCTTCTGGGTATCGCTGACGGAAAGCTTATAGGCAGAGCCCCAATGGACCATGGCAACGGTCAAATCCGCGCCTGCGGCCTTCGCCTGAGAAATGGCAGAGCGGATGGAGGCCTTATCTATCTTCTTATAGCTGGACTCATAATCCGTATAGAGAAGGTTAGCGTAATAGTTCCGGCCTTCGGGGATCGCCATACCGTCAAAGCCCTTGGTAAAGGCTACAAAGGCAATCTTGATGCCGTTGACCTCACAGACGACCACATCGTTTTCATTGTAATCCGCCTGGCTTGTGTGAGAGCCCAGGGGAAGGATCCCGTTTTCTTTCAGGACTTCCTGCGTCCGCTCCATGCCGGTGACACCGGAAGCGATCGTCTTGGAATTCGCCGTCTGCACAAGGTCAAAGCCCAGTGTTTTCAGTGTCGCGGCAAGGCTGTCCGGGGCATTGGCATATTCGCTGCCGTAGGGATAGCCGGAACCGGCAAAGGTCAACTCCAGATTGCCCACGGTCAGGTCCGCGCTGTAAAGATCCGACGCCGCATTCATGAAATACGGAAGGAAATCATAGCTTCCGTCTGTCTGCAGGGCATCCTCCACGATTTCATTCGTGATGCCGATATCTCCCACCACAGCCAGAGTCGCCAGATGGTCATCATTGTGATTCTCTTTTCTTTGGAGCTTATCCCGAATGGCAGCCTTCCGCCGGGAAGAGATCAAGCCCAAAAGAAGCAGGATCGCCAGGACCGCTAAAATGGCCCGCCAGATTCGTCTCCTCCGTTCCAGGAGCAGCATCGTATTCTTTTGTTCTTTCATGATGTGCCCCTCTCCCGAAGTATTTTACCCAAGTGGCATCCCATAGGCAAGGGATTTCACTCCGCATAGAATCGATAGTATCTATGAAATAATGAAAATCAGCGAATTTTGAGGAAATACTGCTCCCGGTCGATCCAATCGGCCGCCCGCAGAATCAGCTTGGAAGCCATACCGATCAGGGGCTTGCAGTACCAGTCCATCTCCCCGACCGTAGAATCCGGCTTTGCACCCAAACCGGAAAAAATCTGATAAAGCTCTGACTCCGGATAAAAGGCGCCAACCGGGAAAAGAACCGCATCATAGCCGGAATCCGCAGCCGTCTGCAAAACCGCTGCCTGCAAAAGACTCATGGCATGCAGAGTGGGATCACTCAGATCTGCCCGGGCAACACATTCATAGCGGCCGCCGGTCAAAACCATTAAAAGCCCCGCAATCGGGCGATGATTCTTGCAGGCAAGATAGATCTTGGCCCGATCCCCAAAGGTATCCATAAAGCCGGAGAAGAACTCCGAAGATTCGGATTTTTTGCTGTCCCGAAGGGCGGAGTGCTCAATCATACGGCCGAATGCGCCGGCCAAGGCTTTTCCGCCCCGTTTGATCTCCACATCGTGCCGCAGCGCGATCCTGAGATTTTGGGCCTGTTCCCGGGAAAAGGTTTTCTGCAGCCTGGCCCAGGAGTTCTTTCCGATGTTCAGGATCCAGCAGTGTCTGGAATGGAAGGGGGCCCTTCCCCGATGCTTCAGCTTTTCATAGTCGTAGGCTTCATACACAGACATAAGCTCTTTGTCCGAATCCTCCACAGGGGGATCGACCCGAACGATGGCAGCCTGCTCTTCCCGGGCGGCTTCCTGCAGGGCAGCCAGAAGATCCCGGAGGCTGGCCGTATCTCCCATATCGTAGATGGGCCCCTTCCCTGCATAAATGATTTGGTAAGGAAGCAGGGGGATATCCCGGACCAGGAAGGAAACTGCGCCTGTGACACGCTTATACTCATTTCTCCGAATATAGCCCCGCCAGTGCCAGGCAGGATTCTGCCGAGCCCAAAGGCTGCTCTGGAGATAACTCCCCCGGGGATTCAGCTTGATGTAATTTTCAAATTCCGGAAGATTTTCTTCCGTAACAGCTTCAATCATGAATTTCCTCCGAGGTTCAGGCACAATTTGACACTTTATTTTAGCAAAAAAAAGGCGGGATTGCAAGAAGAAAAGCACCGGGCGGACGGCTTTTGTAGGACTGCTCCCTTTCGGGCGCACACAGTGCGCCCCACCTCCAAGCTGCCCTAGTGCCCGGTACCGCCGGTGCCTCTCTCTTTAAGGCGAACACCCGTTATCGCGAGGGCTTTCTAATCCGTGTCCCCGAAGTCCCAGAATTCTCCGACATTGCCGTGATCCACCACATAGAGGGGAATATAACTCTTGGCCGGGAGCTCCTTTCCCTCAAAGTAATCAATGGCGCAGCGGATGATCTGGTCTGTGAAGACCCAGGCATCCACATTCAGAACAGCCAACAGATTCGGGTCATCCCGGTAGAGTTCAAGGAAGCATTCCTCCCCATAGGACCCCATGCTCAGGACTTTCACATCCTGATTCCCGGACTGGCGGAGGGCAACCAAAGCGCCCTGAGCTCCATTATCCGAATCGGAAACCACAAAGTCAAAAGGAACCGCTATCGCAGAGATCGCCTTTTCCGCCTGCTCCCGGACTCCCTGGTAATCATATTTTCCCGTATAGGAGATCTCTATGTCACCGGCATTGTCCAGAACGTCATGAAGTCCCTGAAAACGGGCCAGATTATTCTCTGCGGTAGCTATCGTCAGCTCCGCAATGCAGGCTTTGTCCTCTCCCTTTTCCCGAAGATAATCCAGAATGTATTCTCCGATCATCTTTCCGGTCATATACTGCTCCCAGCTTACGGAGGTGATGGCTTTCCCCTCTGCATTTTCCCAGGCCTGGTCAAAAATCAAAAGGGGAATTCCTTCACTGACCACCCGGCTGAGAATGGCATCCAGCCCCACGGAAGAGCAGGGGTCCACCATAATCATGTCGCATCCCCCGGAAAGGAAATTTTCTATCTGCCTGGTCTGGACTTCCGAATTCAGATCCCCGTCCAGAACGGCCAGCTCTGCCCCATAATGACCTCCGATGGCTTCAAAGGCATCACAGACCGCTGCGACCCACTCATCCCCCTTATAGGCCATACAGACATCTATGCGCTTTCCCTGCAGCACATCGGTATCCCGGAATTCAATCACGGAAGGAATCTCCGCCTGTGCCATTTCCCCTGTCTTTTTCCCCGTGACAAAGAGCACCAAGACCGCCAGAAGAAGGAGCACAGCCGCAGAGAAGAAAACCTGAATCTTTTTCTTTTTTCCCTTCAGCATTTTCCGGGGCGACAGCTCCGCCATGGAAAGAGCCATGATGGCCTCTTTGCTGATTTCCCCGTCTTTCAGTTCTCCGGAAATGCGGCCTTCCCGCATCACGATAACCCGGCGGCAGAGACCCGTAAGCTCACTCGTCTCGGAGGAGACCAGAATCACCGTCTTTCCCTCCGCGGCCATCTCCCGGATCAGCGAATAAATCTCGGATTTAGCAGCCACATCGATGCCCTGAGTAGGTTCATCCAAAACAAGGATATCGGAATCCTTCGTCATCCATCTGGCCAGGGCCACCTTCTGCTGATTTCCGCCGGAAAGAGTCCTGACGGGAGCAGTCAGAGAAGAGGTCTTGATACGCAATTCCTTCCTATAGTTCTCACTGTTTTCCAGCTCCTTCTTCCGGTTCAGGAAGCCGAACTGCGTAAATTTTTTCAAAGAGGAGAGGCTGATATTCTCTGCCGAACTCATAGAATTGATCAAGCCCTGATGTACCCGATCCTCCGGGAGCAGGCCAAAGCCGTCTTCAATTGCCTCCTGAATATGGGAATAGCGCACTTCCCTACCCTTGACCCAAAGACTTCCCTTGAGAATGGAGTCAATGCCCAGAATTGCCCGCAGAAGTTCTGTCCGTCCGGAGCCCACCAGACCGGCGATCCCCAGAATCTCTCCCTGCCGCAGTTCAAAGGAAACATCAGAGACGGAAGGGGTCGTAATATTCTCTGCCCGAAGAATAACCGGGCTTTCCTTCTTGATCTCCGGCGGTTCAGAGAGCTCCGTCACCTCTCTTCCAACCATGAGGCGGACCAAGTCTTCCTTTGTAATGGCGTCCTTCTGATAGGTCCCCACAAGGCGGCCGTCCCGAAGGACCGTAATTTCATCGGAAAGCCTGAAGATTTCCTCCAGACGGTGAGAGATATAAAGGACCGTTATGCCTTTTTCTTTCAGCTTGTCAAGAAGTTCATAGAGAACCTGAATCTCAGAATCCGTCAGAACAGCCGAGGGCTCGTCCAGAATCAAGAGCTCCGGTTCTTTCCGGACAGCGCGGAGAATACTGATCAGCTGCTTTTTCGCCAAGGGAAGTTCCCCCAGAATCGCCCTCGGGGAGACCCGGATCCCGGCCTCGTTCAGCAAATTTTCCGCTTCTTTTTCCAGTTTTTTCCAGTGAATCCGCTTTTCCCCCGAGGAGAGGTCATTCAAAAATAGGTTTTCCGTCACGGTAAGAGGGTCACAGAGGGTGACAACTTGGGGTACCATGGCGATCCCCGCCGCTGCCGCCGTTCCGGGGTCTGAAAAATGAAGTTCTCTGCCGGAAAAGAAAACCTTTCCCTCCGTCTGCAGGAGGCTCCCGGTGGTGATTCTCATCAGGGTAGATTTTCCGGCTCCGTTCCCGCCGATGATGGCATGGACACTGCCCTTCTTCACATCAAAGGACAGATCCTTGAGGGCCCAGGAGGCCGTGTACTTTTTCCCGATCCCGCGGTAAGAAAGAAGGATCTCCGAATCCATTTCAATCCTCCTTCCTGTTTGCCAGGACATCCAAAAGGATCGCCGAAACCAAGACGGTGCCCTTCAGAATATCCTGAACAAAGGGGTCAATTCCCAGAAGGGAAAAACCGTTGAAGAGGGTAATCAGGAAAAGACAGCCAAAAAGGGTTCCCAAAATCTTTCCTTTTCCGCCGGAAAGGGAAACACCGCCTATGATTGCCGCAATAACGGCATCAAACTCATACCCCTGGCCGCTGGCAATGGTTGCGGAATTCATGCGCGCCATCAGCACAAGGCCGCCGAAGGCAGAGAGAAAGCCTCCGATCACAAATGTGACAAAATACACTTTTTTCACCCGGATGCCTGCATAGAAAGCGGCCTTTCTGGAACCGCCAACCGCATAAAGAAGGCGGCCGGCGGGGGTATAACGGGTCACGGTTTCCGCAAGCAGATAGAGAAATACCATAATGGGAACGCTGTAGGTTCCCAGCCATCCGATGCTTGCGGGAAGACCCACAACGGGAGAGGCGTTTGTTACAAGCTTTGCAATTCCGTAGGTGATATACTGGGTCCCCAGAGTGGCAATCATGGCCGGAACCTTCACAAAGCTTACAAGCACGCCGTTGACTGCGCCGATCAGAACGCCCAAAAGGAGCATAGCAAGAACGGAAATTCCGGTATTCACCCCATATTCCGTCATCATCAGGGCTCCGATACAGCTGGTCAGGCAGACCGTTCTTCCCAGAGAAAGGTCAAAATTACCGGTCAGGAGGATCAGGGCCTGCCCCAGGGCAACGATCGCCGTCGGCGCAGTCTGCATAAGAATCGTGCGCCAATTCCCCACCGTCAGAAAATACTGCTCACCGTAGCGCACCTGACTTAACAGTGAAAAAACAAGCACCAGAAGAACAATTCCGATCAGGGAAAACCATTCCATTAAAAAAGCCTTTATTTTTGATAAACTCCTGAACTTCAAAACCTGTTCCCTCCTCATTCTTCCTTTTGCAGCAGCTCCGCCTCCGGGAGTTTTTTTCTTTACATTATAGCACATCCGAATATGAACACAAGGAAGAATCCTATTAATCTTTTTCTTTCCTCCAAAACGCCGCGAAAAATGTCTTGCATTTTCACGGCGCTCCCGTTATAATACTTCGGTTAGAAATTTATTGCAGAAAATGCAGGGGGCGGCGCAGCCGCTTCTAAATCTGAAAGGAGTTTTCCCATGGCTCACAAGTATGTGTACCTCTTCTCTGAAGGCAATGCCACAATGCGGAACTTGCTCGGCGGCAAGGGCGCTAACCTGGCAGAAATGACCAACATCGGTCTTCCCGTTCCCCAGGGCTTCACCATCACCACCGAAGCCTGCACCCAGTACTACGAGGACGGTCGCCAGATTTCCGACGAAATCATGGAGCAGATCATGGACTATGTTTCCAGAATCGAGCTTCTGAACGGCAAAAAGTTCGGCGATCTCAACAATCCTCTTCTGGTCTCCGTTCGTTCCGGTGCCCGCGCTTCCATGCCCGGCATGATGGACACCATCCTGAACCTCGGCCTGAACGACGAGGTCGTTGCAGCCATGATCAAGGGCAACCCGGATCCCAAGTTCGAGCGCTTTGTTTATGACTCCTATCGCCGCTTCATCCAGATGTTCTCCGACGTCGTTATGGAAGTCGGCAAGAAATATTTTGAACAGCTCATCGACAAGAAGAAGGAAGAAAAGGGCATCAAGTACGATGTCGAAATGACTGCTGAAGACCTGAAGGATCTGGCTAACCAGTTCAAGGCCGAATACAAGAAGCAGTTGGGCGAAGACTTCCCCTCCAACCCCATTGTTCAGCTGAAGGAAGCCATCAAGGCCGTCTTCCGTTCCTGGGATAACCCCAGAGCCAACGTTTACCGCCGCGACAACGACATCCCCTATTCCTGGGGCACTGCCGTTAACGTGATGCCCATGGTATTCGGCAACCTGAACGACAATTCCGGTACCGGTGTTGCCTTCACCCGTGACCCCGCCACCGGCGACAAGGTCCTCATGGGCGAATTCCTGACCAATGCTCAGGGCGAAGACGTGGTCGCAGGCGTTCGTACTCCTATGCCCATCTCTCAGATGGAAGAGAAGTTCCCCAAGGCTTACGATCAGTTCGTCAAGGTTTGCGATATTCTTGAGAAGCACTATCACGACATGCAGGACATGGAGTTCACCGTTGAAAACGGCAAGCTCTATATGCTCCAGTGCCGTAACGGCAAGCGTACCGCTCAGGCTGCTCTGAAGATCGCCTGCGACCTTGTTGACGAAGGCATGATCGACGAAAAGCAGGCTGTTGCCATGATCGACCCCATAAACCTGGTCACCCTGCTCCATCCTCAGTTTGACGTTACCGCCCGCAAGAATCCCGACGCTATCGGCAAGGGCTTGGGCGCTTCCCCCGGCGCTGCCTGCGGCAAGGTCGTCTTCACTGCTGACGACGCAGAAGCTTGGAAGGCAAGAGGCGAAAAGGTCGTTCTTGTCCGTCTTGAAACCTCCCCCGAGGACATCACCGGCATGAAGGCTTCTCAGGGCATCCTGACCGTTCGCGGCGGCATGACCTCCCATGCAGCAGTTGTTGCCCGCGGCATGGGCATCTGCTGTGTCTCCGGCTGCGGCGACATCCACATGGACGAAGAGAACAAGGTCTTCACCCACAGCGGCAAGGTCTTCCACGAAGGCGACTTCATCTCCATTGACGGCTCCACCGGCAAGATCTACCAGGGCATTATCCCCACTGTCGACGCCACCATCTCCGGCCACTTCGGCCGCATCATGGGCTGGGCTGACAAGTACCGCAGACTGGGTGTCCGCACCAACGCCGATACTCCTCGGGACGCCAAGAAGGCTCGCGAGCTGGGCGCCGAAGGCATCGGCCTCTGCCGTACCGAGCATATGTTCTTTGAACCCTCCCGTATCGCTGCATTCCGCGAGATGATCTGCTCTGACACCGTGGAAGAGCGCGAAGCTGCTCTGGCTAAGATCCAGCCCATGCAGCAGGCTGACTTTGAGGCCCTCTATGAGGCCCTGGAAGGCTGCCCCGTTACCATCCGTTTCCTGGATCCCCCGCTCCACGAGTTCGTTCCCACCACTGAGGAAGAAATCGCTCAGCTGGCTGAAACTCAGGGCAAGAGCGTTGAGGACATCAAGGCTATCATCGCTTCCCTCCATGAGTTCAACCCCATGATGGGTCACCGCGGCTGCCGTCTGGCTGTTACCTACCCCGAAATCGCCGTCATGCAGACCCGTGCCGTCATCAAGGCTGCCATCAATGTTCAGGCCCGTCATCCCATGTGGAAGGTCGTTCCTGAGATCATGATCCCTCTGGTCGGCGAAGTTCGCGAGCTCAAGTACGTCAAGAACTTTGTCTGCAAAACTGCTGACGAAGAAATCGCCGCTGCCGGTGTTCAGATGACCTACAAGGTCGGCACCATGATCGAGATTCCTCGCGCTGCCCTGACCGCTGATGAAGTTGCCAAGGAAGCTGAGTTCTTCTCCTTCGGTACCAACGACCTGACCCAGATGACCTTCGGCTTCTCCCGTGACGACGCCGGCAAGTTCCTGGGCTCCTACTACGACAGCAAGATTTACGAAAACGATCCCTTTGCCAAGCTGGATCAGAACGGTGTCGGCAAGCTCGTCAAGATGGCTGCCGAACTGGGCCGCGCAACCCGCCCCGACATCAAGCTGGGCATCTGCGGCGAACATGGCGGCGACCCCGCTTCCGTGGAATTCTGCCACAAGGTCGGCCTGAGCTATGTCTCCTGCTCTCCCTTCCGTGTGCCTATTGCCAGACTGGCTGCTGCTCAGGCTGCAATCAAGGACGAAAACCAGAAGGTCGAACTGATGCAGAAGATTGCCGAATCCGGCAAGAGCTACGACGAGATCGTTGCTTTCCTCGCAAAGTAAGCTATCATCTCTTCGGGCGCAGTGAGAACTGCGCCCGATTTTTTATGCTGAATAGAATCCCGTATCGGCAAAGTCCCCTCCCCCTCACAGGTAAAAAGCGAGGTTTTTGTGAAATTGATTGCAAATACCCGGATATTTCAGTATAGTATATTTACAGAAACCGAAAAGGAGAGCATTCATGAAAAAACTTCCTAAAAAAATACTTGCATTGATACTGTGCATTGTCATGGCAGCCTCCATGTGCATGCCTGCCTTTGCTCTTGATAAAAAGACGACCGAGCTGTACGCAAAACAGCTTGCCGTTGCCGGCATACAAAAGGCGGCAGGCATGATACCGCAAATCGGCGAGTCGATTTCCGGCGCTATCGGGAATTTCCTCCCCGGCATGCTGGGCATTGAAAGCGATCACGATAAGGTCATGGCGAAGCTGGATGAAATCTCCAACGCCATTGAAGGACTTGATATCAAGCTGAACCGTCAGCAGCAGGATCTTTTCAAGCAATTCCATGAAGAAAAGATCCGTGATTTTAACACCGCCGCCAATGCGCTGAAGAGCACCATTGATTCTCTTTATGACTGCATTAAAGATATTGAAAGCGAATACGAGAACAAGAGCCAGGATGAAAAGCAGGTCGCCATCGCAACTCTGATCGAAAGCAACAAAATAGACAGCGTTACTTCCACGGTCGCTCAGGTCAAGAATCTCACCAATTACCTCTGCGGCACACAAATATCAAACGGCAGAACGGACGGCATTTTTCAGCTTGTTTACGCGGGAAACTGCCGGGATTCCGCTCTCGGCGCCGAAGCGGCACTAAAATCCGCCGCGTATGTCCGATCCCTCTGCCAATATATGGACACGGCATACAAGACCCTTTTCGCCATCTACGCATCTAAGCTGTATGTCTGCGAAAACAGCGAAAGGATCGCCGCCGAAATGGCGGACGGCACGATCCCCAAGCACAAAATTTCCGACTATACATCATATGACATGGATACCATCAAAAGCATGATATTCAGCGACAACGGTTCCAGCCTGTTCACATATTACAATAAGCTCTTCAATGACGAGAACAGCGCCGTCAACCGCTACAACGCCATGCTTGCGGATGTCTGGTTCTCCTATATAAAGGACACCGACTATACCCAGAATCCGGCAAAGATCGACTATATCCCTCTGGATCCCGAAATCAGCTTCCTGGTGCCCTATAATATCGGTTACGATGAAAATCTTAACAAAGAAACCACGAATATAAAGGGATTTACCGACTATTCGGATCAGATAAAGGATCACTTTAGCAGCGTGGATAAAAAGATGCTGAGCGCCACACACCCCGTGCTTACGAACGATCAGATAACCCGGCTGATGGGGCACCTCGCGAGTGTCCCCGCGCTCGGCATGGATAACAAAGCTCCTTCCGTCATCTCCGTTCTTGATTATCTCGGCTTCAGCTTTGACGCTTACAACGCCTATGTTGACAAAACAAGGAGCGACTCCGATGCCCTCGGAGCCAGCTACAGAGACCCGGCGCTGCCGAGAGCCGAGACGGACGGAATGATCAAGGTCCTTCCGATGGCTACCGAAGCCATTACCGGAGCTGCCGTGATGTCCAAGGATTTGCCTATCCGGTTTGAGGAGAAGTATCCCGAAACGCCCAGCGGTTGGGTCAGCGATCAAGTTGTGGGATATGACCTCGGCGGCAGCGTGATCCAAGCCGATGCCACGTTCTCCGCGCAGATGGTAAAGGTATGCCATATCGCAAAACGCCAGGGCGAGAAGCTCGGCGACGTTGTCAACGATCCTCGGGTCATGCTGCTCTACTTTACGGAACCGATCGATGCCCCCTTTATTGGCACGCTCTTCAGTAAACTCTCTCCCGCTACGCTTGTCCTCATTTGCGTCGGCATGGCGGCAATCATAGCTGTTCCTACCGTTATCCTTGTACGGAAAAAGAAGAAAGCTGCAAAATAATGCGTACAGAACAAAGCCGAAGGCATGGAAGGCCAAGGACTCCCATGCCATATGGCTTTGTTCCTGTGCAAGAGTATGATCCTGCTCAAGAACACATCCGACAAACGAAAAACTCTAAATCCAATTACTGCTTCCAAAGAAGGGATAACATGACCTACGAAGAAATAAAAAAGAACCCCTCCATTAACACCTATATCCAAGCAGCGGATGACTCCCTTGAGGCCCTCGGATTTACGGAGCATAGCTATGCCCATGTGACCCTTGTGGCCGAGAAAACCGGCTATATTTTAGAGACCCTGGGATACGATGCCCGTACCGTTGAGCTTGGCAAAATTGCGGGATATCTGCATGATATCGGAAATCTGATCAACCGCGTGGATCACAGCCAAAGCGGTGCCATGATGGCATTCCGTATCCTTGACCATCTTCATTTTTCCGCGGAAGAAACTGCCATGATCGTATCCGCCATCGGGAACCACGATGAAGGAACCGGCGTTCCCGTAAGTCCCCTTGCAGCGGCCCTGATCCTGGCGGATAAATCCGATGTGCGCCGCAACCGTGTGCGCAATCCCGAGCTGACGGGCTTTGACATCCACGACCGCGTCAATTACTCTGTTACCAAGGCCGAATTAAAAATCAATTCCGCCCACACGATCATTAAACTGAAACTGCAGGTCGATACCCGTTTCGGAAGCGTGATGGAATATTTTGAAATATTCATGGCACGAATGATTCTCTGCCGGAAAGCGGCTGAAAAACTCGGCTTGGAGTTTAAGCTGATGATCAATGAGAATCAGCTCCTGTAGACCTTCTCCGGCTGCACCGGAGGCCATGCCGGTTTTTTGTCTTTCCTTGACTTTCCCGGGATAATAGAGGATAATAACTTTGAAAGCATGACCCGGCACAACTGATTTCATCAAAACATTTGACATCCGGTTTTTGCTGCTGCAAAGGCCGGATGCTTTCATAGGAGGGCGAAGATTTGAAAAAGAAAATCATTGCGATCCTGCTTGCTTCCCTGCTCTGCCTGCAGCTTTTGGGCTGTGAAGCGGGCTATCAGGAAATTGACTACAGCGGCAGAGAAATCAACATGTATGAAGGCGAAAATGCCATTGAGAACCTCACCCTGAGTTTTCTATCCGGGGCAGAAATGGGCTCTCTCAATCCCATGCATACCAGCTCCAATCCCGATATCAGGATCATAGCCGAACTCTATGACGGCCTTGTTATTTCCGGAGAATCCGGAATGGCCCTTCCGGGAGTTGCAACTTCCTGGGAGCCCTCGGATGAGGGCAAAACATGGACTTTCCACCTCCGGGATAATTGCTATTGGGTCAATGCAAAGGGCGAGAGAATGGCCACTGTGACCTCCGAGGATTTCCTTTGGGGGCTGGAGTGGGTGCTGAATCTCCACAAAAACGGTGCTGTCAGTACTCAGATGTCCACTGACCATGTGGCGGGTGCCGCGGACTATCTGAACTACACCTCCAGCCTCACTGAAGAGGAGGCTCTGGCTCTTCCTCTCTCCGTTTTCCTGGATATCGTAGGCATATCCGCCCCAGACCCGTACACAGTGGTTTTCCGCTGCACCAAGCCCTGCCCCTATTTCCCTTCCGTTGTCTCCTCCCAGGAGTTCCTCCCTGTTTCAGGGGAACATCTCAAAGAACTGGGACGGGATCGCTTTCTCATCAACTCCTGCAAGGATGCTTGGTATAACGGTCCCTATCTTTTGACGGAATTCATCGCCGAAAATGAAAAAATTCTGGATGCCAACCCCGAATGGTATGGGAACGACGAACATACCCGCTTTCTTTCCATCACCTATAAGGCGGTGGAAAACGCCAGCATTGCCTATCAGCTCTATCAAAACGGTGAAGTGGACTATGTGGAGCTTTATCAGGACCAGCTGCAAAGCATCATCTCCAACCCTGAAAATCCATACGCAAATCAGTTGGTCCTCAGCTCGCCTAAGGAATATCTTTTCCTAAACATGTTTAATTTCCGCAAAAAAACGGAGGACGGCAATGAGGATACGGACTGGAACCGGGCTATCGCCTGCGAAGCCTTCCGCCTGGCCTGGTATTTCGGCGCGGATATCAGCCCCTACCTCTCCATTATCAATCCGCTGGATCCCCTGATTTGTGAAAATACCCACATCCTTCCCCGGGGGATCGCGGCTCTTTCGGATGGGACCGACTATGCTGACCTGGTGGAAGAAGGCCTCTCCTCGGGAGACGGGAAGGGAAAAATGACCCACTTGAACCGGGATCTCTTCCTGAAATACAAAGAGGAAGCCACGGAAGAGCTGAGTGCCCAGGGCGTGACCTTCCCCATTCAGGTCGATTACCCCATTCTGGCCTCGGATCAAGCCAGCCTGGACAAAGCACTTGTCTATAAGGACTGTGTGGAATCCAGCCTGGGGAAGGATTTTGTCAACCTGAATTTCATCACCTATGTTTCCTCCTACAACCGTGAGATTCTCTTTCCCCGCCTGCAATCCTTCCGGGTAAGTTCCTGGGGTGCCGACTATGCGGATCCCTCCAGCATTCTCTTTCAGTATCTCTACCAGAATCCCGATGCGTACTACACCGCCAACTACATGAACATCAACGACTATACAGAGGAGGAACTAAATGGGGACTACTCCTATATGAAAGAGCTGGTCGGGCAATTTGAGACTTATAATGAGCTCTATGAAAAAGCGGACGCCATCACAAACGACAATGACGCCCGCTATCGAGCCTTTGCAGAGGCGGAAATCTATGCCCTGCAGCACTGCCTGATGATGCCGGTTTATGTGGAACGGGGTTGGACTCTCAGCAAGATTGACCTGTCCTCTCAGTGCAGCGGTGCCTCCGGTATGGGGCGCTACCGCCATCTGGACATACGAACGGACAAAAACGGCTATGACAACTCCATTTGGGAGGAGGACTGACACCAATGGGAAAATATATCGCAAAAAAGATTCTCTGGGGACTTTTGACCGTCTTCGTGGTCCTGACAGTGGTATTTATTCTGATTCGCCGCCTCCCCACGGACTATTTCTTCACGACGGATCAGCTTACCAAGCTTTCTGAATCGGAGAAAGATTTGATTTTGGAAACCGCAGGTCTGAAGGACCCCATTCTCACTCAGCTAAAGGACTATTACGGAAGGCTTTTCCGGGGTGATTTCGGCATTTCCCGCAGAATACAGGTGGGCGTTCCGGTGGCGGAGATCATTGCCGGCAGAATCGGCATTTCCTTTAAACTTGGCCTTATTTCTCTGCTCCTGGCTGTCTTCCTGGGAGTCCTGATGGGCATTATGCAGACGCTCTACAAGGATAAGCTGGGAGATCATCTGGGCACCGCCTACACCATTTTCATTGATGCGGTCCCAACCGTGGTAGCCTTTTCCCTGATTATGGTACTGGGAACCAAGGTCTTCCACCTGCCAACTATCTATTCCCGGCGAGTCCACCCCGTCTCCTCCCTAATAATGCCCGTCCTCTGCATGGCCCTGCCCAGCATTGCAGGTTATGCTCTCTGGACGCGTCGCTACATGGTGGATGAGCTGAACAAGGACTATATCAAGCTCTGCAAAATGAAGGGCATGAGCAATTTTCATATTCTTTTCCGGCATGTCCTCCGGAATGCAGTGGTCCCCCTGGTCCAGTATCTCCCCACCAGTCTGCTTTTCACCATCGGCGGTTCCATGCTGGTAGAATCCTTCTTCTCCATCCCCGGCATGGGTTCTCTCTTCACCTCTGCTATTCAGCAGTACGATTTGGATGTGGTCCAGACCCTGATGCTGATCTTTTCCGGCATGTCCGTAGGCGGTATCCTTCTTGGTGACCTGCTGATGGCTGCCGTTGACCCCCGGATCAAACTCAGCAGCGGAAAGGAGGCCACAAGATGAAAAAACTGTCCGAATATACAAATGAAGAACTTTTCGCCCGGGTCCCCTACCGTGCAGAACGGGCGGATGACATCTCTGACGGCAACTACTCCTATTGGAAAAGCGTGTTCTACAACTTCTCCAAAAAGAAATTCACCCTGATTCTGGCCGCGCTCTTCCTGCTTCTGGTCCTCTTCTCTTTCCTGGTTCCCCTCTTCAGTCCGGATTACGGGAACCTGACCACCAATGCAGAGGAAGTCTTCCTCCGGCCCGATTCCGCACACTGGTTCGGGACGGACAATATCGGCCGGGATTACTGGATCCAAGTCTGGGCTGCTTCCCGGACTTCCATTCTCCTCGCCCTTCTTGTGGCCGCCGGACAGACTGTCATCGGGGTCCTTTTCGGCCTGGTCTGGGGCTATGTCCGTCAACTGGACTGGCTCTTCAGCTTTCTCTTCAATCTCGTGGACAATATTCCCACCATTATTTATCTAACCCTGATTTCCTTCATCGTGGGCCAGGGCTTCTGGATCATGACTATCTCTCTGATCCTCATCGGCTGGCTTCCCACAGCTCTGAGCGTTCGCAACATGGTCCTGATGATCCGGGACCGGGAATTCAATCTGGAATCCCGCTGTTTGGGAACTCCCACCGGGCGAATTCTCCTGAAGAATCTTCTGCCGCAACTCATTTCCGTGCTTCTCCTCTCCCTGACCCTTTCTATTCCCCAGACCATTGCCATGGAATCCACCCTCTCTTTCCTGGGCTTGGGACTGGGCATTGATACGCCCTCTCTGGGTCTCCTCCTACAGAATGCCAGAAGATACTTCATCTCCTACCCCTACCTTTTGGTCATTCCCTCCATCCTTGTATCCCTGGTAACCGTAACCTTCTATCTGGTCGGCAACGCCTTTGCAGACGCCTCCGACCCCAAGAATCACAGATAATCGGGAGGCTGAAATGGAAAAAAAGAATATCATTCTAAGCCTTCAGGACCTTTCCGTCAGCTTCACTGTGAAGAGCGGCATCAACAAGGTGATCCGGAATTGCTCTCTGGACCTCTATGAGGGCGAGATTCTGGCCATTGTAGGTGAATCCGGCTCCGGAAAATCCGTAATCAACAAATCCATGGTGGGCATGCTGGATAAAAACGGTTTCATTGCCGGCGGAAAAATTCTCTTCCATGGGCAGGACCTCAGCAAGATCCGGGACGAAAAGGAATGGTCCGAGATCCGCGGCAAAAAAATAGCCATGGTCATGCAGGACCCTATGACTGCCCTTGACCCCCTGATGACCGTGGGCAAGCAGATTGAAGAAGCCATTCTTCTCCATCGGAAGGTCTCCAAACAGGAGGCAAAGGAAGAAGCGATCCGTATGCTGCAAAAGGTAGGCATTACGGAGCCTGAGCGCCGTTACCGCCAGTATCCCCATGAGCTTTCCGGCGGCCAGAGGCAGAGGATCGTCATAGCCATTGCCTGCTCCTGCAAACCGGAGATCCTGATCTGCGATGAACCCACCACTGCTTTGGATGTGACCAAACAAAACCAGATTTTAAAACTCATCCGTCAGATGAAGGAAGAGCTGGGCATGACTGTCATCATCGTGACGCATGACCTGGGTGTGGTCGCCAACATAGCGGAACGGGTCGCCGTCATGTATGCCGGAGAATTCGTGGAGATCGGCATGGCAGAAGATATCTTCTATGATGCATGGCACCCCTATACCTGGGCCCTTTTGGCCGCCATCCCCCAGCGGGGCACCAAAGGGCAGCCCCTTCCCTCCATAGACGGCACTCCACCCAACCGTTATAACGACATTATTGGGGACCCCTTTGCCCCAAGAAACCGGAATGCTCTGGTCATTGACTATCTGGAAGCGCCCCCCTGGTTTGACCTCAGCGAAAGCCACAGGGCAAAAACCTGGCTCCTGGACCCTCGCTGTCAGGATCCTCAAAGGCCTGACTATGTCCTCAATTTCCGCGCTCCCAGTGAAAACAGCTCCGCAAAAAAGAACAGCGAAAGAAAAGAAAGCGGCTGCGCTGATGCCGGGCCCGCAGATGCAGGCCTGCCGCCCCGCGAAAAGCTCATTGAGGTCAAAAATCTCCAGGTTTCCTTCGGCGAAGGCGCCTCCCGACACGCAGTCGTCAATCATGTGACCTTTGATATCTACCGGGGCGAAACCTTCTCTGTGGTGGGAGAATCCGGCTCCGGAAAATCCACCGTTGCCAAGGCGATTATGCGGATCAACCCCTGCTCCGACGGTGAAATTCTCTATAAAGGGCAAAAAATCAGTGGAAAAATCTCCAAAGAGCTGGACAGGAAGATCATCAAGGAAATGCAAATGGTTTTCCAGGATCCGCAGGCCTCCCTGAACGACCGTGCCAAGGTGGACTATATCATCTCCGAGGGGCTCTACAACTTTGGCCTCTTTACTGACGAAGCCGACCGGCAAAAAAAGGTGCTTGATGCCCTCCATGAGGTAGGGCTCCAACCCAAGCACGCCTCCCGCTTCCCCCATGAATTCTCCGGCGGACAGCGCCAGCGTATCGGCATTGCCCGGGCTCTCATTATGGAACCGGAATTTATCGTGGCAGACGAGCCCATTTCCGCCCTGGATGTGAGTATCCGAGCCCAAGTTCTGAACCTTCTGCACCGATTGAAAAAAGAGCACAACCTCACCTATCTTTTCATTGCCCACGACCTCAGCATCGTGCGCTTTATCTCCGACCGGGTAGCAGTCATCCACAAGGGAAGAATTGTGGAGTTGGCCGAAACAGAGGAGCTCTACCAAAACCCCATCCACCCCTACACCAAGTCTCTTCTTTCCGCCGCCCCCATTCCCGACCCGATTTTGGAAAAACAGAAGCAGGCCCTGGAATACGAAGCTCCTGACGGCGGCTATGAAAACGCCATTTGGACGGAGGTCCTCCCCGGCCATTTTGTACTGATGGAAAATTAGCAGACTCTCCGAACGGCTTGAGCGCTCTGCGCCCAGGCCGTTCTTTTTTCCTGTTTGCGCCGCTCTTTTTTCCTTTTTCCGCCAGAAATACGGAAAAACCCGCAAAAATGAGTTTCCAGACAAAAAACCTTACATTTTTTCAGTAAAAATAAAAACTTTTTATTGACATCTTTTTTTCTTTTTTATACAATGCTCATAAATATCGAAAAGGGGTAGGTTTTATGCCGAAAATCATCAAAAACCTGAACAAGAAGATTCTGGCGGAAGCAAAGAAACTTCTTCTGGAGCAGGGAGTCCGCGACATGAGCGTCCGGGAATTGGCGCAAAGATGCGGGATCGCCGTGGGCACTGTATATAATTACTATGAATCCAAGGAAATCCTGATCGCCGAAATCATGATGGCAGACTGGGACAGCACGGTACAAAAGGCCAAAAAAGGGATTGCCAAGGCGAAATCCGGAGTGGACGGCATGGAAGTCATTTATAATGCCATCAGATCCTTTTTCAGTGTCTACAACAAGGTCTTTGACAGTTTTAAAAAGACATTATATGTCCCCGCGGAATACCACAAGCGTTTAATTGAAGAAATCATTGAATTGGAAAAGCATAATTTTGAGCATTTCCCCTGTGCCATGGAGCCTGCACCCTATAAATTCCTTGCAGAGAACATCATGCACGCAGTAACTCAGGGCAGAATGGACTTTGATGAACTCCGTCCCGTTCTGGAGCGGATCCTCTGATCATCCGGCAACGGAAAAGAAGATTTCCCCGTATCCGGCTTTCTTTTCCCCTTGAACACATGCCCCTATACAGATCCAGCCTGTGCTTTTTGGCACAGGCTGTCCTTTTTGTCGTTTCTATTCTTTGATTCAGATTCGTCCCATATTTATATTTTTAATCCTTCATAATAAAAGAGGATATTGACAGTGCCGAATCTTTTTTATACAATGTTCACATCGTATAAAAGGAGCGTGCAATTATGCCGAAAGTAATCAAAGATTTAACAAACACCCTTTACCGAGAAGCGAAAAAACTGCTTCTGGAGCAGGGCTTCAAGGATATGAGTATCCGTGATCTGGCCAAAAACTGCAACATTGCCGTGGGAACCGTATATAATTATTACGAGTCCAAGGAAGATCTCGTCGCGGATGTCATGCTGACGGATTGGTCTTCCGGCATAGACGATGCAAAAAAGGCGATAATCACAGCAGAATCTGCAGTTGACGGGATGGAAGCCATATATCGTTCCGTACAGGAGTTCTTCCTCGGCTATACCAGAGTATTCCGGAACTGCTCCAAGAAAACTGTGTATATCCCATCCGTATATCATGAAAAGCTCATGGAGCAGATCACCGCCCTAGAGGAGCTCCTCTTTGAACGCTTCCCCTGTTCTCTCCAGCCTGTCCCATACCGATTCTTTGCGGAAAACATTCTGCACGCCGTTACTCACGGCAAAATGGACTTTCAGGACCTCCGCCCCATCCTGATGCGGCTTTTGTAATTGCGAAAGAATTGATTGAAGGGAGTCTTTCCTATGTTTCCTACAGGAATCTGGATCCTTTTGGCTGTCAGTCTTCTGCTCTGCAGTGTCGGCTTTAAAAAATTTCTCTGGTTTATCACCGTCGGATATGGCCTTTCTGCCGCGGGGATCGGCGCGGCTCTGCTTGTGATGTCCCTGATCAAGGGGCAGTACTCCTGGATTTTCCTGCTGCAGTGCGCCGTGATGATTATCTACGGTATTCGCATGGGCGGTTTCCTTCTTTTCCGGGAGATCAAGAATGAAAATAACCGGAAGAAGTTTTTGCCGACCGGCGGCGATGTGAAAATGCCCATCCCGGCTTCCGTGGTCCTCTGGGTTTTCTTCGGTTTTCTCTATCTTGCCCAATCCGCAGGTCCGGTCTACCGCTTTCTCAACGGAAGAGCAGGAGAGATTTCTCTCCTCTCCTATATCGGAACTGCCCTGTTGGCCCTGGGCTTCCTCTTTGAAGCCATTGCGGACAGGCAGAAAAGCGCAGCCAAGGAAACTGACCCGGATATGCCCGCCATGCAGGGCCTTTACAAGCTCTGCCGCTGCCCTGACTATTTCGGCGAGATCCTCTTCTGGACAGGCATGATCCTCACCGGTCTCCCCGTCTTCAAAGGCGTCGGCCAGTGGATATATGCGGTTATTGGCTATATCTGCATCCTCGCCATCATGCTGAACGGAGCAAAAAGGGTGGAAACCCGGCAGATCCGGAACTACGGCAGCAAGCCGGAATACAATGCCTACGCGGATAAGACGCCTCTGCTCTTCCCCCTGATCCCCTTCTACCACATGACCAGCCCGGAAAAAATTGCAGCTGAGGATGCTGCCAAGAAGGCAAGAAAATCCAAATAAATAAAGCCCTTATACTTCCCTCTTCTGCTTTCCGGAAGAGGGAAGCTGTTTTTGTATCGGAGACAATTGTATTATTCTTGTTTTCGTTGCGGAAACGCTTGCTTTTTTGTTGTCTCTGTGCGATAATGCGGCCATGAAATCTCCAATCAATGGGAGGAAAAAGATGAAAGCAATCGTAAGCGTTGTGGGCAAAGACCGGGTAGGCATCATTGCCGCTGTCACCGTGAAGCTCTCCGAGCTGCAGATCAATGTGCTGGATATCAGCCAGACCATCCTTCAGGACTATTTCACCATGGTCATGTCCGTGGATCTGGAAAAATGCACTCTCTCCTTTGGGGAAACAAAGGAGATTCTTGCCAAGCTGGGAGATGAGATGGGCCTGACCATCCGTATCCAGCGGACGGAAATTTTCGACGCCATGTATAAGATTTGAGGGATCCCGCATGTTGAATCAAAACGAGATTATTTCCACCATAGAAATGATTGAGCAGCAGCATCTGGATATCCGCACGATCACCATGGGCATTTCCCTGCTCAGCTGCTGCGATGCGGACCCGGACCGGGCCTGCGAAAAAATCTACAGTAAGATTTGCCGGGATGCGGAGCATCTTGTTTCCGTCGGTACGGAAATCGAAAATGAGTTCGGCATTCCCATCGTCAATAAACGAATCGCCGTGACCCCGATCTCTCTGGTTGCTGCATGCAGCAGCGCAAAGAGCTACCTGAACTATGCCAAAGCTCTGGACCGGGCAGCAAAGGCCTGCGGAGTCAACTACATCGGCGGCTACAGCGCTCTCGTTCAAAAAGGCATGACGGAAGCAGATGAAATTCTCATCCGCTCCATCCCCGAAGCCATGGCCGAGACCGATCTTGTTTGCTCCAGCGTCAATGTGGGCTCCACCAAAGCCGGAATCAACATGGACGCCGTGGCTCTCATGGGCAAAATTGTTCGGGAAGCGGCCGAACTGACGGTGGATAAACCCCTCTCGGGAGCCGCCAAGCTGGTGGTTTTCTGCAATGCCGTAGAAGATAATCCCTTTATGGCCGGCGCTTTCCACGGGGTCGGGGAAGCGGAAAAATGCATCAATGTAGGCGTTTCCGGCCCCGGAGTTGTCTATCATGCTCTGCAGTCTGTCAAGGGACAGGCCTTGGACATCGTAGCGGAAACCGTGAAAAAAACCGCATTCCGGGTGACCCGGATGGGACAGCTGGTTGCAAAAGAGGCCTCCAAGCGTTTGAACACCCCCTTCGGAATCGTGGATCTGAGCCTGGCTCCCACCCCTGCCGTGGGAGACTCCGTGGCCCGGATCCTGGAAGAAATGGGCCTGGAGCGCTGCGGAACCCATGGAACCACCGCTGCCCTGGCTCTCCTCAATGATGCCGTCAAAAAAGGCGGCATCATGGCCTCTTCCTCAGTAGGCGGACTCAGCGGCGCTTTCATCCCCCTCTCTGAGGATGAAGGAATGATCGCTGCGGCAAATGCCGGCACTCTGACTCTGGATAAGCTGGAAGCCATGACCTGCGTCTGTTCCGTTGGCCTGGACATGATCGCTATCCCGGGAGACACCCCTGCCGAAACGATTGCCGCCATCATTGCGGATGAAGCGGCCATTGGCATGATCAACAGCAAGACTACTGCCGTCCGTGTGCTTCCCGCCATCGGAAAGGGTGTGGGCGACAGCATCGAAATGGGCGGTCTCTGGGGTTCTGCGCCGGTGGTTCCCATCCATTCCGAATCCTCTGCGGACTTTATTCACCGGGGCGGAAGGATCCCCGCTCCCATCCACAGCCTCAAAAACTGAAGTTTTTTCCTTCGGGGCTCCAATTCGGAGCCCCATTTTTCTTTGCCCAGCGGACAGAAAGAAAAGAGAAACGGCTAAAAAAGGATTGACTCATGGAAGATTTTCGCTATAATATGTATTCGGTGAATAAAGGGCTTTCTTCGGAAACTGCCCATACATACATTCAAAAATTTTAAGGAATCGAGGACGAAACACATGATTGATCTCGCAAAGTACGGCATCACCGGTGTCAAGCAGATTATCCGCAATCCCTCCTATGAAGAACTCTTCAAGGACGAAATGGATCCTTCTCTGGAAGGCTATGAAAAGGGTCAGCTGACCGAGCTTGATGCTGTTAACGTTATGACCGGTATCTACACCGGCCGTTCCCCTAAAGACAAGTACATTGTTATGGACGAAAACTCCAAGAACACCGTTTGGTGGACCAGCGACGCCTATAAGAATGACAACCATCCCGCTTCCGAAGAGACCTGGGCAGCCGTCAAGAAACTGGCCCTCCAGGAACTCAGCGGCAAAAAGCTCTATGTCATGGACGCCTTCTGCGGAGCCAACAAGGATACCCGCATGGCCATCCGTTTCATCATGGAAGTTGCTTGGCAGGCACACTTCGTCAAGAATATGTTCATCCAGCCCTCTGAAGAAGAGCTTGCTTCCTTTGAGCCCGATTTCGTGGTCTACACCGCTTCCCAGGCTAAGGTTGACAACTATAAGGAGCTGGGCCTGAACTCCGAGACTGCCGTTGTCTTCAACATTTCCTCCCGTGAGCAGGTGATTCTGAACACCTGGTACGGCGGCGAAATGAAGAAGGGCATGTTCTCCATGATGAACTACTACCTGCCTTTGAAGGGTATTGCTTCCATGCACTGCTCCGCCAATACCGACATGAACGGCGAGAACACCGCCATCTTCTTCGGCCTCTCCGGAACCGGCAAGACCACCCTTTCCACCGACCCCAAGCGTCTCCTCATCGGTGACGACGAGCACGGCTGGGGTGACAACGGCATCTTCAACTTTGAAGGCGGCTGCTATGCTAAGGTCATCAACCTGGATAAGGAATCCGAGCCCGATATCTTCAATGCCATCAAGCGGAATGCTCTTCTTGAAAATGTTACCGTGGACAAGGACGGCAAGATTGACTTTGCCGACAAGAGCGTTACCGAAAACACCCGTGTTTCTTACCCCATCAATCACATTGAGAAGATCGTCCGCCCCGTGAGCGCTGCTCCCGCTGCGAAGAATGTCATCTTCCTCTCTGCCGATGCTTTCGGTGTTCTGCCTCCCGTCTCCATCCTGACTCCCGAGCAGACCAAGTATTACTTCCTTTCCGGCTTCACTGCCAAGCTGGCCGGTACCGAGCGCGGCATCACCGAGCCCACTCCCACCTTCTCCTCCTGCTTCGGCCAGGCTTTCCTGGAGCTGCATCCCACTAAGTATGCAGAAGAACTGGTCCGCAAGATGGAAGCCAGCGGCGCCAAGGCTTACCTGGTCAACACCGGCTGGAACGGCAGCGGCAAGCGTATCTCCATTAAGGATACCCGCGGCATCATTGACGCCATCCTGAACGGTGATATCAACAACGCTCCCACCAAGATCATCCCCTACTTCAACCTGGAAGTTCCCACCAAGCTGAACGGCGTTGACAGCGGCATTCTGGATCCCCGCGACACCTACGCTGACGCTTCCCAGTGGGAAGAAAAAGCAAAGGATCTGGCTTCCCGCTTTGTCAAGAACTTCGTCAAGTACACCGGCAACGAAGCAGGCCAAGCTCTGGTTGCAGCAGGTCCTCAGCTCTGAGATTGCCATTCAAGTCCCCCACGGAAACGCGGGGGACTTTTTCTTGCTTTTTTCCCCGGTCTATTCTATACTGAAGAAAATACAGATACCGGAGGCAGATATGGATATTTCCCGATTTGAAGAAAAGCTGACAAAGGAGCTCCTTGACCGCGGAATTGTAGGAGCAGCCTGGGCAATTACGGATTCCAAAGGACTTTTAGCTGCCAAGGGCTTCGGTATCACCAGCTCCGAAAAGCCCTGGGACCCCATTCGCCCGGACACACTTTTCCGCATCGCCTCCAATACGAAAATTACGGCCACCCTCACGGCAATGGCTCTCCGCCGGGAAGGCCTGCTGGATTTTGATGCGCCTATTTCCGACTATGTTCCCTGGCTCTGCCTGCAGGACCGGAAAGCAGAAAAGAAAATCACCCTGCGAAAGCTCCTGAGCCATACCGCTGGCTTCCCAAAGGAATACACCCCGGACGGTGTTCGGGATGAGGAGCGGACAGAAGAGGTCCTCCAAAGGGAACTGAAAGATCTCCCCCTTCTCTGGGATCCGGACAGCGGAAATTTCCTCTATTCCAATCTGGGCGTCCGCTTGGCTGCCCTCGCCATGAGCCGGGTTTCCGGGAAAGCCTTCTCCGAACTCTGCGAAAAGGCCGTGCTGACCCCTCTTTCCATGGAGCATTCCACCTTTGACCTGAACAGGGCCTGCACCTTCTCCCTGGCGCTTCCTCACAGCGAAAAGAATCAGGCGGATCATTTTCTTCCCGTGAACGCCGCCAGATATGCCGCCGGCGGTCTCTTTTCCAGCGTTGAAGATATGAGCAAGCTTGCAAGACTTTACCTGAACAATGGTTCTCCCCTGCTTACGGAATCCGAATGGGAAGAGCTTTCCCATCCCATGGCGGAAATGGGAGACGGCAGGACCCAATACGCGCTCACCTTAATGAAACGGAATTATGACGGGAATATCCTGATCGGCCACACAGGCTCCAATCCGCCCTACCGCAGCTGCATCTGGGCAGATCCCGAAAGAGGGCTGGGGATTTCCTTTGCCTCCAATACCGTGGGCGGAGAAATCTTCTCCAACGAAATTGTCCCCCGCCTCTTTCTTGAATAAAGCATAAGAAAATCCGGAAAGGCAATACCTTTCCGGATTTTCTGCATTTAGCGTTATGCTTTTTTCTTTCCCAAAAGACTCTGCATGAGAATGCCGCCCACGATGAAAATCAGGGCAAGAACTGCAGAAAATTGAATTTTTTCCTTCAGGAGCACGGCGGAAACCATGAGAGACAAAAAGGGCACCGCATAAGCCATATTGGAGAGGGAGGCGGATTCCTCCGAATTCTTCAGGGCCATAGCCCAGAGAAGATAGGCCAACGCATTGGGAATGATACCAAACCAGAGGAAACTGAGAATCTGCCCCCAGCTGAGGGGTACCCAGCTTTCCACCGCCAGACCAATCCCGGCAGAAAGTACCGCCGAAACGGCCCAGGATACCGTCATCATAACCCCCTGGTCCACATCGTCCTTTTTATTCAGAACGGAGAAGAGGCCGTAGGCGACGGCATCCAGAACACAGGCAATCGCACCCAGGATCGGATGGCCGCCTCCGGAGAGAGCGGAGCCGTCCGCTGTCAGGATGATGACACCTACAAAGGAACAGAAAAGGGCCAGAATTTTCCAAAGGGTCAGCCGTTCCTTCAGAATCAGGCAGGAAAAGAGAACAAGCATGACGGGCCAAAGATAATTAAGAATACACGCCGTCTGGGAACTCAACTGGCTGATGCCATAGAAATAAAAAGCATTATAAAGGAAAATGCCCAGGGCTCCCAGATAGGACATCCGAAAATACTGCCGGCCGCTGTAGGCCCTGAAAGCTTTCCTTCCCCCTGTATAAAGGGTAAAAAAGAGCAGGAAAATCGCAGCAATCGCGCTGCAGATAGCCAGGGTTTCAAAGTTCGGAATGCCGTTCAAGAGCAGCTTCGTGGTCGCCGCCAGGGTTGCCCACATGGCAACGGCAGAAGCAGCATAAAGGGTGGATTTCTTCATAAGCCGCTCCTCAAGTGATTTCAGCTATTTATACCTGCCGCAATGAAAAAAGTCAATGGAATTTTGTCTTTTCTATTTGCAAACAGGAAAAAATATGCTATAATCCTGTCGCTTAAGAGAGATAAGCGATAATTCCGTATAGTTGACATGGGCCATTAGCTCAGCTGGGACACCCTCCGCAGAGGGCGTGCAAAACGCAACCGAGCGAAGCGAGGCTCTTGGCGTTTTGTGAGCGCTTGCGCGACCAATCTTGATTCCCTTCTCATGGATGCAAAACAAAAAAATGAATAATATGGGCCATTAGCTCAGCTGGGAGAGCGCCAGGTTCGCAATCTGGAGGTCAGGGGTTCGATCCCCCTATGGTCCACCAAAAAAGATGGGGCACCTTGTGTGCCCCATCTTTTTTTGGGAAAATATGGATTGGGTCAGAAGTCCCGTTTGAAGGCGAGCCTGCGAGCCTCACGGAGCGAAGCGGAGTATCCCCCTATGGTCCACCATGTTAGGATTGCAATTTTAACGAATTGCAATCCTACTTTTTTGCCCAAAAGCAGGGTTTTTCCTGCCAATACCTCGAATTTCATAATCGTACACGAATAAAGCCGCCCGAACCGTTACCTCAACGATCCGGGCGCTTCTTTCTTGTTCTGCTTTGGGGTGCATCGTGCACGATTACTTTTTGCCTGTTATCTTCTGACCTGCATACCTTCGTTTTTCTCTCAGATACACCATATTCACTTCATAATCAGTCTTTCAATTTCTTCCGCTCTCAATACCTTTCCAATCGAAACCACCTGATCGTTTATGACGAGCGCGGGCATCGACATCACGCCGTACTCCATCACCTTTTGCAGATCGGTAATGTATTCGACATCAACATCGATACCGGCAGCTTTGACCGCTTCCTGTGTATTCTCATACAGAGTATGGCAGTTTTTGCAGCCGGAGCCGAGAACCTTAATGCAGCAGATGCCTTCGGTTATATCTCCGCAGCAAACTGATCGCGCATCAGGTACACCGCACCCGGTCTCCTTCTTTTCCTCTTTCTTCTTTCCGAATAATGACATGATTTTTTCCTCCTTATAAAACTAAAAATTGAAGCGCATTGAATAGATACCCGGCAAGAATAATTCCGACCGTGCAGACAGCAATGAAGATTCCGAGCAGTTTCGGCTTAACAGCTTTACGAAGCATAATTATAGAAGGCAGAGACAGTGTAGTAACACCCATCATAAAAGAGAGCACGACACCAAGTCGAGCGCCCTTTGCCAGCAATGCTTCTGCAATTGGGATTGTTCCGAAAATATCCGCATACATCGGAATGCCTGCAACCGTTGCAATCAGTACGCCGAATGGATTTCCCGTACCAAGAACCTTTACTACTATTTCTTCGGGAATCCAGTTGTGAATCACGGCACCGATGCCGACACCGATTAGCACATACGGAAATACCTTTTTTGCCGTTCCGCAGACCTGCTCCCAAGCGTATTTACATCTGTCTTTGAAATGCAGTTCTTCCTGAGGAACATCGAGAGCCTTTCCATTACGAATAAACTCTTCGACTTGATTTTCAAGATGTAATTTCTCGATGAGACTACCGCCTGCAACGGCGATCACCAAGCCGAAAAGAACATAAAGCACTGCAACCTTCCAGCCGAAAATGCTCATCAAAAGGACAAGACTGCCGAGATCGACCATCGGCGATGAAATAAGGAACGAGAACGTCACTCCAAGAGGCAGACCTGCACTTGTAAATCCGATGAAAAGCGGAATGGATGAACAGGAGCAAAACGGTGTCACCGTACCCAAGAGTGCGGCAATGCAGTTTGCCCACAACCCGTGAAATCTGCCGAGTATCTTTTTACTTCTCTCCGGCGGGAAGTAACTCTGAATGTATGAGATGATGAAAATCAGCACACCCAGCAGTACCATAATTTTGATGCAGTCATAGAGAAAGAACTG
>JAZUFG010000077.1:0-38972 GCA_045640565.1 Oscillospiraceae bacterium
GCGGGTGTCCTTCAGGGCCTGAAGCAGCTTTGTAAACATGTGGGGTACCTCCAACTTTTTCTATTTGATTTCTGCGGGATATTATACGCCCTTTTCCCGGAATTCTCAATAGATTTTTCAAACTTTCGGGAAGAACTTTCCTTTTCTGAATAAACAAAAACCCCGGGCTCCGAAGAGCTCGGGGAGAAGATGCTTGGATCAGGCCTTGCCGGCGCAGCCAAGGACATCAACCAGCTTGTGGCGAACGAGTTCCTTGATGTTTGCACGGGCGGGCTTCAGGTACTGGCGAGGATCGAAGTGATCGGGATGAGCCTCGAAGTACTCACGGATGGTGCCGGTCATGGCAAGACGCAGGTCGGAGTCAATGTTGATCTTGCAGACGGAGAGCTTAGCAGCTTCGCGCAGCTGCTCTTCGGGAACACCGATAGCGTTGGGCATGTTGCCGCCATGAGCGTTGATCATCTTCACATATTCCTGAGGAACGGAAGAAGAGCCGTGGAGAACGATGGGGAAGCCGGGCAGACGGCGGGAAACTTCCTTCAGGATGTCGAAACGGAGGGCAGGAGGAACCAGAATGCCCTGCTCGTTGCGGGTGCACTGTTCGGGCTTGAACTTATAAGCGCCGTGAGAGGTGCCGATTGCAATTGCCAGGGAGTCAACACCGGTCTTGCTGACAAACTCTTCCACTTCTTCGGGACGGGTGTAGGAACCGACAGCGTGGCTGACTTCATCTTCAATGCCGCTGAGGGTACCCAGCTCGCCTTCAACAACGACACCGTGGTCATGAGCGTACTCAACGACCTTCTTGGTGACTTCAATGTTCTCAGCGAAGGAGAGGGCAGAGCCGTCGATCATAACGGAGGAGAAACCGCCGTCGATGCAGGATTTGCAGGTTTCATAATCGGGGCCGTGGTCCAGGTGCAGAGCGATGGGCAGATCGGGGTTGCAGACGATGGCAGCCTCAACCAGCTTGACCAGATAGTTGTGGTTGGCATAAGCGCGGGCGCCCTTGGAGACCTGGAGGATGACAGGAGCCTTTTCTTCAGCACAGGCTTCGGTGATACCCTGAACGATTTCCATGTTGTTGACGTTGAAAGCACCGATGGCGTAGCCGCCGTCATAAGCCTTCTTGAACATTTCGGTAGTAGTAACCAGAGGCATAATAACATCTCCTTATGTTTAGCCCTCTTCGGAGAGCATTTTTTAACGCGTAAATTATAGCAGAAAACCCAAAGGATAGCAAGGCTTTTTCCGCTTTTTCTAAAATCATTTCCGAGCCGGCGTTTTCTCGGGGTTAGCTTCCTTTCATGATCCGGTTGAAAATTTTGGGATATCGTGTAAAATAAGGCCCGGATGAAAAGTACAGAGCGAGGAGCGGCCCTGTTTGCGGGCAGGGGGAAAGGAATGAAAATGGCAGCCCACTATTTGTTTGACTTTGACGGTGTTCTTGTGGATTCCATGCCCGTGTGGGCAGGGACCTATGTTCATATGCTGGAGGAGCGGGGCATTCCGGTCCCGGAGGGATTTGTGAGAAAGATCACTCCATTGGGGAACGCCGGGGCTGCGAAATGCCTCATAGAAGCCGGACTGCAAATGACGGAAAAAGAGATCCTGGATGCGGCCATGACCTGCTTTGATCGGGAATATGCCCATTCGGTTCCCTTAAAGGCGCATGTGGCGGAGACCCTCAAAAGGCTCAGAGCTTCCGGATCCTGTGTACATGTGCTGACGGGCTCTTCCCACCGCTATGTGGATCCCTGCCTGAAGCGGCACGGAATCTATGATCTCTTTGGCCATATCTGGTCCGTGGACGATTTCCCATATACAAAGGCGGACCCGGAGATTTACCGGGAGGCAGCCCGGCGGCTTTCTGTTCCCCTTTCGGACTGCCTGTTTTTTGATGACAACGCAGTAGCAGTAACCACGGCAAAAAATGCCGGCATGCCGGCGGTTGCGGTATATGATGCCTCCTCCGCGGATTTTGAGCGGATGAAAACCGTGGCCGACCGCTGCATCACGGATTTTTCGGAAATCTGATGACTCTTCAGAACAGCAAAAGCACCACCGAGATTCGGGTGATGAACACCCGTTCGGCGGTGCTTTTCTTTTAAGATTGAACGACCTGGCTGAAGAGGCTGCTGTCTGTTTCGGCGGGTATCTCTCGCCCTTCCATGCAGGCTTCAAACTGAGGCCGGTTCATGGTTTCATGCTGCAGCAGGTATTCTGCCACGGCAGTGAGCTGGTCCCGATGCTCCGTAAGGATCTCGGAGCACTTTTTGTAGGCCCGGTCCATAATGCTGCGAACCTCGTCATCGATATCTCCGGCAGTGCGCTCGGAGTAGGGGCGGGTGCGCTCATAGTTGTTGCCAACGAAGACTTCACCGCCGTCATCAAAGGAGATGGCACCCAATTTTTCGCTCATGCCGTAGCAGGTGACCATGTCTCTTGCAAGACCGGTGGCACGCTGCAAATCATTGGAGGCACCGGTGGTAATATCTCCGAACTCGATTTTTTCGGCCAGAAGACCGCCGAGGAAGGAGACAATATCTTCATACATTTCATTCCGGGAAGCGGTCAGAGAATCATGGTCCGGAATGCTGACGGTCATGCCCCCCGTGGGTCCTCTCGGAATAATGGTTATCTGATGCACGGGTTCATGGGTGGGCAGGTAATACATGGCAACAGCATGGCCTGCTTCATGATACGCGGTGAGCTTCTGCTCATGCTCGGTGACCTTGCGGCTGTGCTTTTTGGGGCCGGCCAGGATCTTCATCATGGCTTCTTCCAGATCTGCCATGGTAATGGCAGGCCGATTGGCGCGGGCAGCCAAAAGTGCGCCCTCATTCAGAAGATTAGCCAGGGAGGCTCCGGTAAAGCCGGAGGTGGCCATGGCAATGGTGTGGAGGTCCACATCTTCCGCCAGGGGTTTATCTTTTGCATGGACCTTCAGGATCTCTTCTCTGCCCTGCGCGGTGGGGGCTCCGATATAGACCTGGCGGTCAAAACGGCCGGGACGGAGCAAAGCGGGGTCCAAGATATCCTTCCGGTTTGTGGCAGCAAGAACGATGACGCCGGTATTCTCGGAGAAACCGTCCATCTCCACCAGAAGCTGGTTTAAGGTCTGCTCTTTTTCATCGTGGCCGCCGCCCAGGCCTGCACCGCGCTTTCTGCCGACGGCATCGATTTCATCTATGAATACGATACAGGGGGCAAGTTTTTTGGCGGTTTCAAAGAGGTCGCGGACACGGCTGGCGCCAACGCCTACGAACATTTCCACAAAGTCCGAGCCGGAGATGGAGAGAAACTGTACATTGGCTTCTCCTGCCACAGCCTTGGCGATCAAAGTTTTGCCGGTTCCCGGAGGGCCGACCAAAAGCACGCCCTTGGGGATTTTTGCGCCCAGCTTATTGAATTTGGCGGGATCCTTCAGGAAGTCCACAATTTCCTGAAGCTCAGCCTTTTCTTCATCTGCTCCGGCCACATCCGCAAAGGTAACTTTCTTTCCCTTGCCGGTGCCGACCTGGAAATTTGCCTTCCCGAAGTTGGCCATAGGGCCGCCTCCGCTGGTCCGGCCAAGAGCAAAGACAAGAATGGCAATGAGAAGAACACCCATGAGGAAATAGGGAAGCAGGGTGCGCAGAAGAGAGGGAGAACTGTCCGGCAGATAGTCATATTCCGTGAGAATGCCGGCAGCCTGCTGTTTCCGAACAAGATTGCCCAGGTCCTCCCGGAAAATCCGGGGATCGGAGAGCTCACAGGTGACCTTTGTGTCTCCTCCCAAGGGTTCTGTCAATTCCAGATTCAAAGCTTGGTCCTGCAGGGAGAAAGCGCTGACCTTTTCCTCTTCAAAGAGGGAAATGGCCTGAGAGTAGGGGATGATATGAGGGGCATTGGCTCGATTGCTGATTCCCGTGAAAATCGCCATGCAAAGGATCAGGAAGAGCAGGTAGAGAAGAATGCCCGGAATTTTTATTTTTTTTGGCTTCATATTGTTTATTTTTCGTAAACCTCGGGTTTTAATACGCCGATAAACGGCAGATTGCGGTAGCGGTCATCATAGTCCAGACCGTAGCCCACGACGAATTTATCCGGAATGGTGAAGCCCACATATTCCGCAGTAATGGGAACTTGGCGGCGGGAAGGCTTATCCAAAAAGGCACAAATTTTCAAGGAGGCAGGTTCCATGGAAAGCAGGTGGTCCTTGACATAGGAAAGGGTATTGCCGGAATCGATAATGTCTTCCAAAATAATGACATCTTTCCCCTTGATATTCAGAGAAACATCCTTGCTCATGGTGACATGACCGGAGGAAACCGTTCCGGACCCATAGGAGGAGACAGATAATAAATCGATTTTGCAGGGGAGGTTGCTGGCGCGGATCATGTCGCTGAAAAACACCACAACACCGCGAAGCACACCAACGAAAATAGGCTCTTTCCCCGCATAGTCTTCTTCCAACTGTTTGCCGAGCTCGGCAATACGGGTTTGAATCTCTTTTTCTGAAATCAGGATTTCTTGGATGTCATCGTTCATCATAATTGTCTACCTCTTATTTTTTGCGTCGGTCAGACGCATATTTTTTTAATAGAAATCTGAAAGCAGGGCTCTCCGGGAATGGCCCGGAAGGGCTCCGAAACTTCCAGGCGGTATACGGCGGCAATTTCCTCGCCGCAGCAGAACACCGGGAGACTCTCTCGCAGAGGCGAGGGGATTTTTTTGTCAATCATGAGTTTTTTCAGGCTCTTTCTTCCGCCGGGAGTTTGGATGCTGTCCCCCTCCTGACGGCTGCGAATGAAAATAGGAAATGCATTTTCCCGGATACAGGGCATCCGGGAACTCAAGTCTGCGTTTTTTTGAAAAGAGGCGATTCTCCGGCAGGAAATCTCATAATTGCCGAAGAGGACGCTTTCTCCCGGCTTATCAAGCAGGGTGGGAACCGGCGTGGGAATGGGGATTTCTTCCATAAGGATACCGCAGGAGCAGGTGAGAATTTTGCCGTTGGGAAGACGGCAGGAACCTCGGCCATTACGGATCAGGGAGAGAAGGCGTTCTGTCAGAACGGCATCAAAATCCTTGCAGGCATGCAGGCGGAGAGCCCGGCGAAGGAGTGCGTCATTTGCTTTCCGAAGGACGCTGCAGCGCAGGCCGTCCTCACAGCGGGCAGAAGCCAAAAGCTTTTCCGCTTCCTCTTCCAGGTATTGCAGCTCTCCCCGCAGGCTTTCGCTGCAGCGAAGAACGGTTTGGGCATAGGCCGGGTTTTCCTCTTTCAGGAGGGGTAATAGGTGGTGGCGAATTCGGTTTCGCCGGTAGTCATCTTCAGCATTGCCTGCGTCTTCCCGCCAAGGCTGCTCCAGACTGTTCAAATAGGCTCTGGCCTCTTCATGGGTAACGGAAAGCATAGGGCGGATGATGCGGTCCCGACAAGGCGGGATCCCGCAGAGACCCTTAAGGCCGCTTCCCCGAAGAAGGTTCATGAGAACTGTCTCGCAGTTATCCTCTGCCGTATGAGCGGTGGCAATTTTTCCGGGACAGGAGAGAAGAAAATCATAGCGGAGTTTGCGGGCTGCTTCCTCGGTTGAAAGCTTGCCTTCCTCTGCTGCCAGCTTGACATCTCCGCGTCCGAAAAAACAGGAAATACCGTTTTTCTCGCAGAAATCCCGGACAAAAGCCTCATCTCCGTCGGAAGCAGCTCCCCGTAATTGGTGGTTAAAATGGGCAGCCTGCAGGGTAATTCCCAGTTCCTCCCGCAGAGCAAGAAGACAGCAGAGAAGAGCCATGGAATCCGCCCCGCCGGAAACAGCGCAGGTTACAGAGTCTCCGGGAGCAAGCAAATCATGGCTGCGGATCCAGGAAAGAAGCTCAGCCTCCATCGTGCTTCCACTCCCGGTCTGCAAAGGTGCCGAATTGCGGGATCCATTGGAGCTTTACGGTTCCGGTTTCACCGTGACGGTTTTTCGCCACGATGATTTCCGCGACCCCTTTGTCCTCTGTGTTGGGGTTATAATATTCATCACGGTAGATGAACATAACAATATCGGCATCCTGTTCGATAGAACCGGATTCACGAAGGTCCGAAAGCATGGGGCGCTTGTCATTTCGGGACTCATTGGCACGGCTGAGCTGGCTCAGGCAGATAACGGGGACATTCAGCTCCTTGGCCATGATTTTCATGGCGCGGGAGATATCGCTGACCACGGCCACACGGTTGTCACTCCGATGGCCTTCTTCAGCGGCGGTCATTAACTGGAGATAGTCCACAAAGACAGCACCCAGGTTTTCCAGACGGCGGCATTTGGCATTCATTTCTGCCACGGTTACTGCGGGATTGTCATCAATTTTCAGGCCGGTTTGCCCCAAAACGGCGCCTGCCAGAGAGAGCTTGCTCCAATCCTCTTCCGTCAGCTTTCCTGTGACCAGCTTTTGATTCTCAACGAAGCTTTCATTGGCAATCAAACGGTTGGCAACCTGCTCCCGGGACATTTCCAGGGAAAAGAAAGCAATCGTTTTCTTTGTGAGCTTTGCTGCCGTAAGAGCCATATTCAAAGCCAGGGCGGATTTGCCCATGGCAGGACGGGCAGCGATCAGGATCAGGTCGGAATTGTTGAGACCGTTGATCTTTCGGTCCAGATCGTGAAGACCGGTGGAAATGCCGGGAAAATCCTGGCCGGATTTGCTCAGCTCCGTCAAACGGTCAAAGACCTTGACGAGGATGGTATTCATATCCTCCAGACCGGCTGTTCCCACACCCTTGCGGAGGCCGTAAATCTTTCGCTCGGCGCTCTCCAGCATTTGGTCGGCGGTGCCTTCCTGGCTCCGAACCAAATCCGTAATGTCGGAGCCTGCCTGAAGGATCCCCCGCTGCAGGGCCTTGTCATGGACGATTTTTGCATACTGGGCCACATTGGCGGCCGTGGGAGTGATTTCCATGAGCTGCAGGAGATAGTCGGAATCGCTTTCCTCCTGAGCAACACCCCGCTGCTTCATCTTTTCCAGAACCGTGACGGGGTCAATGGGTTCCGAGAAGCTGAACATGGAATAGATGGTCTCGTAGATTTCGCGGTTGTGCTGCAGGTAAAAATCCTCCGGGTTTACAAGACCCGTAACGATGGGGAGACAGCGGCTGTCAATCAGAATTGAGCCCAGGACAGACTGCTCCGCCTCCGGAGATTGGGGGACCTGCAAATTCATGAAGTTATCCATCTTTCCATCCTCCTAAAGGAGTTTTTGATCAGAGTTCAACGACCTCCAGCTTCAGGTCTGCATTGATTTCATAGCCGAGCTTGCATTTGACGGTGTAGCTGCCGACGGTTTTAATAGGGTCTGCAATGAGGATCTTGCGGCGGTCCAGGTCAATGCCAGTCTGTTCTTTGAGAGCATCTGCAATGACTTCGGAAGTAACAGAGCCGAAGAGTTTTCCGGCGCCGCCGCCCTTGCAGGCAACCTTCAGGGTCAATTCCCGTAATTTCTTTTCGATTTCCACTGCCTCAGCCCGTTCCTTTGCCCTGCGTTCGGCCTCGGCTTTATCGTTCATGCGCATGGTATTCAGGTTGTCGGCATTGGCTTCCAAAGCCAGCTTGCGGGGGATCAGGAAATTTCTTCCGTAACCCTCTGCGACCTCAATCATTTGGCCGCGTTTTCCTTTTCCGCGAACATCCTGCTGCAAAATAACTTTCATGTTCTATCTCCTTTCGGATCGGACTGCGGCCTGTTGGGGGCAGTTCGTATTTTTTCGTAATAACTGTCTATGGAAATGACCAGCCGCTCTACAACGGACTTCAGATCGCTGTCCGCAATTTGAGCGCCTGCAGTGGCGGGGTTTCCGCCGCCGCCCAAAGGCTCCAGAATCAGCTGAACATTGATATCGCCGATGGAACGGGCAGAGATCATAACTCTTTCGTCCCTGGGGAAAATGACAAAGGATGCATTGATATCGGAAATATTGATAAGCTCATCCGCAGCCTGGGCCGCAGTGACCCGATCGGTGGGTTCGTCCAACACAGCCAAAGCAATTTCATTCCGATAAATGCGGGCCTTTTGGACGATCTCATAACGGCGGACAGTGGTGTTGAAATCGCTCTGCAGGAGGCGTTTGACCTCGGAGGGCTTGGCGCCCAAGCGCTCCAGGAAGGCAGCCGCCTCAAAGGTCTTGCTGCCGGTGCGAATAGAAAACTGCTTGGTATCCAAAACCATACCGGCCAGAACGGCATTGAGCTCCAAGGGAAGAATATCTTTGGGGTCCAAGGCGTACTGAAGAAGATCGGCGACCAATTCACAGGCGGAAGAAGCGGAAGGCTCATGAAGGTTCATGACGACATTTTCAATGTAGTCCGCTGCTCTGCGGTGATGGTCAATGACTGCAACTTTGGTGATGGAGTTGAGAAGGGGACGGTATTGGACCTGATCAGGCCGATTGGTGTCCACCACGACGAGGAGGCTCCCGGCGTCAGCCAGAATGAGAGCGCTTTCGCCGGAGAGGAAACAGTCCCGATATTCGGGAAGAGCGGAAAGAAGACCCAGCTCATGCTGTACGGCATTTTGCGTATGGTCAATAACGATACGGGCTTTTTTTCCGCATTTCCGGCAGATCGCAAAGATACCGGCGGCAGCGCCTAAAGCATCCAGGTCCGTATTGGTGTGGCCCATAATGAAGACCTGAGAGGACTGACGAATGAGCTCCAGAAGGGAGCCGGCCATGACTCTGGCACGAACCTTGGTGCGGGAGCCGCTTTCCTTCCCTCGGCCGCTATAGAAATTGAAATTGTAGCGGTCCTTGACGACTACCTGGTCGCCTCCGCGGGAAAGGGCCATTTCAATGCTCAGCAAAGCAAAGTTATAGGACTCTTCGAAATTGCTTCCGTCCTTGCCGATGCCGATACTGACGGTAGCCTGGATCCCGGCGCTGTTGCTGACGGAGCGGATCTCTTCCAAAAGGGAGAATTTCCTGTCGGCCATTTCTTTCAGATACTGGCTTTCAAAGAGGAAAAGATAGCGGTTTCGCTCCAGCTTCCGAAGGAGGCCGCCTTTTCCGCTTGCCCAGTTTGCCACGATATTTTGAATGGCCATGGAAAGGCCGGCAATATCGTTTTCCGTCTGGTTGGCGGTGAGCTCATCATAGTTGTCGATCAGGAGAACGGAGACCACAGGCCGGGAGCGGACATACTCATCCCGCAGCTCCAGGTATGCCGTCATGTCCACAAAATAGAGAGTGGAAATTTTCCGTGCCTTCCCGCTGATTTCTCCCTCCACCGTTTTGAGGAAGACATGGTAGCGCTTCTCGCCAATTTTGATTTCCGTATTTTTATTGCCGTTTTCCGGAAAATCGCGGTTCAGGCTGGGCAGGATTTCGTAAAACTTGGCGCCCAGAAGCTGCTCACGGGATTCCAGCAAAGCAATGAAAAGTTCACTGGCCCAGAGGATTTCTCCGCTTTCCGCGTCCACCAGAAGCTTGGGCAGAGGGGATTCACTCTGCCGGGTGATTGCCAAAGAGTCTTCCGTATCCTGTATGAGACGAACGATTTCCTTCCGGCGTTTTTTGGAATTCAGCCATGCAAAGAGGAAGGTGATCAGGCCGGCTGCGGCCTCAATTCCGGCCAGATTGTACTGTTTGAAAACTGCAGCAGCGGCGGCACTTAGAAAAAGAATAGCGAGGTAAACCGGGAGCCCGGGCCGCAAAAGTTTTGCAATTTTCTTATTCAAGTCCGTCACCTCTCAAAGGGGAAAATATCCCCCCTAGTATAATTAAAGACATTATAGCAGATAAGAAAAAAGCATGCAAGATGAAAAAGCGCAAAATGAACGGAAGGGGAGCAGGAACTCCCCTTCCGCTGCAGCGTATAAAGAACCTTTTTTGACAGTCTGACAGACTGTTTCAATCAATAATTTCACCTCGGCAGACCATCTTTGTGGGGCCTGTGAGCCAGAGATTTTCCAGAGTATCCCCCTGAATATCCACACCCACAGTCAGGATCCCACCCTCGGTTTTCACCCGGATATCCGGCCCCTTTAAGATGCCCTGCAGCAGCAGCGCAAGGGCAGAGGAACCGCTGCCTGTTCCGCAGGCAAGGGTGAAATCCTCCACGCCTCTTTCGTAGGTAAAGAGCTCGATGGCATCCTCTGCGGTCTTGCGGTAAAAGTTTACATTGGCGCCCTTTGGAAACCCGGAATAGGAGCGGATTTTCCGCCCTAAAGCCAATAGCTCCCCGCGGTCGGGACAGCCGATCTCCTCCAGGGATACGACCGCGTGAGGAATGCCCGGCCTGCCCAATTCCAGATAGGAAATTTGAAGTGTTTGCCCATCTATGGAGATTTCTTCTCCCAAACGGACAACAGAGGGGTCATTCAGGCGGATTTTATAGTCTGTTCGGCTGATCTGGTAACCTGTAACCAAGCCTGCGGTCGTTTCCACCTGCTGAACTTTTCCTGCATAGCCGCTTTCAAAGCCATAGCGGCAGATACAGCGGGCTCCATTTCCGCACATTTCGCCCAGGCTGCCGTCGCTGTTATAAAAGCGCATGGAAAAGTTTCCGCCCTGCCTGGGAGGCTCCACCACCATAAGTCCGTCCGCGCCGATGGAAAAACGCCGATGGCAGAGCTCTTTGGCCATTGCGGAAAAGTCATAGCCGTTCAGGCTGCCGTCCGTATTGTCAAGAATGATAAAGTCATTCCCGCAGCCGTTCATCTTGCAGTAAAACATAGTTTGCCTTTCCTTAAAGGGGCATATCCGCCCATTTGCAGTAACTCTCCAGGAATTCCTTCCTCTGCCCGTAAAGCCCGCCTTCTCCGCGGAGCTTTTCCGTTATTGCGTCGGTGAGACGCAGGGCCAGGGTCTGCAGTTTTTCCGCAGACCTTTCCGTCAGAGCGTTCAGGAGGGTCAGAGCCTCTTTTTCTTTTCCTTCCGCCATTTGCCGCTTGGCGGAATCCTCCGCCGCAGCAGTGTCTTTCTCGATTTCACCCTCCAAAGCCTTCAGCTTTTCGCGCACTTGCGGGCCAAAGCGCGCTTCGTCCACACTGACAGCCATGGCAAGGCGTTCGACACACCACCAAAGGGAATCCATGCTGAACTTTCCGCTTCCCTTTGTAAGAAGCTCCGGAAGAGTTTCTGTCCAATAAAGGGGAAGGTAGACAGAGCAGCAGGGAAGAGAGGGAGCATAGCGGAATTTCAGCCCTAACTCGCTGTCCCGGGTGAAGATCATGGAAGCAGCCGTTTGGGCGCTGTTTTCATCCTGGGCATGCATGCAGAGAGTTACAAAATTGGCATAAAACGCGCCATAACGGGGCGCTAAGAGAGTTCCTTCATAGTGGTCCCGAAAAATCGCTTTGACATCACCTTCCGTCAGAGGAGCCCTATGGGAGGAGATCAGATCCAGCATCCTGCGGAAGCGGGGAACAGAGTGATTTTGCCGGGAAGCAGGCAGGGTATAGGCTTTTGCGAAATTCATGGGCTCCCCGGGCGAGAGCCAGCGCCGATCCCGGGCATAGCTTTCCATCTCGGGGGAGGAGAGGTCATAGTCTTCCTCAATGCTGTAGCAGTTGGAAATGGGAGCCCAATCCTTGACCTGCCGGGCAATCCACTGCCGGCCGGCAGTTTCCATGATCCAGACCTCTTCGGGATCTGCCAAAAGGAAGGAATTCTCATAGCGGCGGTCATAGCGGAGGTTGGCATTGGCATTCTGCCCATAGCGCGCAAGCAGGGAACCGATGACGGAAATGGCCTCCCGGGCATTGGCGGAGCGTTCCAGACCGAGGCGCAGGAGGTCCATGCCCAGCAGGCCCTCTTCTCCTTCTGCGGGGCAGCGGGAGCCCTGGGCCTCATTGCCGATGAAAAGACCTTTTTCATTGGCTCCCATTTCAAAACCCCAGATCCAGAAGGGACGGGAACCCAAAACGGCATAGCTGTGAGGGACCTGAGGAAGGGTCAAATGGGTGCAGGAGAGGAGGGCACCCTTTTCGTAGTCGGCGGCAGGGGCGAAGAAAAGAGGCTGCGCTTCGCCCAGGGGGCGGTCACTGTTCTTGGCAAGAAGGTTTTCCCGCCCTTCATAGTAGGATTTTGTCAGAGAAAACGTATCACAGGAAAGCATGGCAGCCTCCGAATCATTCTTTTTTTGCATGGGCTTTTTTCCACTTTTCCACCGTTCCCGCGACCCGGTGGTAGTCGTTGGTCAGGATGCATTCAATGCCCATGTCCAGATAATGCTCAGCTTCCGCGCAGTCATCTGCAAAGAAAACATTGGTGCGGATATTGTTCTGAATGCACATATCCACAGTGCTTTGGTCAAAATAGGGCTTGAAGAGCTGCACCTTGCCGGCTCCGATGGCCAAAGCGCGCTTAGGCAGAGCAAGAACATCGTCCTTTTCCCCGTTCCAGCCGATGCAGATGGCGATATCCGGGTTCAGATCATGGAATTCTTTCAGGGATTTGTCATTGGAAGCCATCATATAGCAGTGGTGTTCCGCGCCGTATTGGCGCAGCAGGGAGGCGATCTTTTCATAGTAATGTTCCCGGTCGTCAAAATCCCAGATTTTTACATGGATATTCATGATACAGGTGCAGGAAAGCTTTTTCAGAATGTCTTCAAAGGTGATGATTTGAAGACCCCGGAAGACCTCACTCTTCTTGATACCGAAGTCAAAGGCTTTCAGTTCTGCCAGAGTATAGTCCCAAACATTGCCGCTGCCGTCGGAAACCCGGTCCAAAACGGGATCATGGATGGAGACCAGTTCTCCGTCCTTGCTGTTCCAAAGGTCAAATTCAATTTCTTGGGCACCTTCTGCCAAAGCGGCGCCAAAGGCCGGCATGGTGTTCTCGGGGGCAATGGTGTTAAAGCCCCGATGGGCACAGACCCGGGGATAGGGCATGCGGGCCTCGGATTCCACAATATTGCTGCCGCAGGGGCGGTAGAGATAGGGGCGGCGTCCCTGATCGATATACTCGGGGTGGGATGCCTGCCTGCCGCCAAAGCCGGCAGGCTTCCGGTACTTTACCTTGGGGTCAAATTCGGCAATGCCCAGCCCGGTCGCGTTCTTCATATTCAGAAGCTCCTTTCCCTCGGGGGAGACGACCATGCTGCAGCCGCAGACCGGGGAGTCCGCGCCCATGGAAACAGCAGAGCGGACAAGATAGGCGTTGGTATTGTAGCAAAGGAAGCGGCCGATGATGGAAAGAGCATCATGGGTGTCTGTCCGCTGGTGGGAACAGCCGATGATAATGTCGGGCTTCAGCCTTGCAATGGCCGGGAAAAGCTCATACATGTAGAAATCGTAGCAGGTGAGAAAGGCAAAGCGAAGGCCGTCAATCTCCAGAATTTTCGGGGCACTGTAGCTTCGGCTGTATTCGCAGTCCAAAGCCATTCCGCCCTCTGCTGCGCTTCTTTCCTCCGAGGGAGCCGGATGGGCTTTATAGTATACACCGACTTCTTTGCCTTCTCGGTCAAAAGCGTGGGTGCTGTTGCGGAGACCCTTTTCCGTCCTTTCGGCATAGTTGGCAAAGAGGAGCGCATGACAGCGGCGGGCTGTTTCAGAAGCTTTTTCAGCGATAATGGGATTATAGCGGGCAGAGAGTTCTGCAAACTCTGCGGCATTTTTGCTGTTTACGGGAACATCGCAGTATTCAGGCAGAACAATGAGATCCAGGCTTTCATCACAGGCATCCAGATAGCCGAGCAGAGCCTGAAAGCAAGCTTCGGCGTCGGCATAGTTCATGGAATAGGGAGGCTGAATGGTACAGACTTTCATGTTATTCTCCTATCTTGGCGGATTTTTCAGTGTTTCAGGAAGCGGCCGGCGAAGACACCGGTGGATTCATTTTGCAGCAGGGCGGTTTTTCCTGCCAGCAGGACCCGCTCAATGCCTTGGTTTGGCAGGAAGGGATTCCGGAAGGTTCCGCCGTCCTGAATGCTGTCATAGTCAAAGAGGACCAGGTCTCCGTCATAGCCTTCCCGGATAAAGCCCTTTCCCTTGAGGCCGTAGCGTTCGGCAGGCATTCCGGTGATCCTCCGAATACCTTCTTCCCGGGAAAGGATCTCCCGCTCCCGGATATAGTGTCCCAGGTAGCGAGGGAAGGTTCCGAAAGCTCTGGGGTGGCAGGTCCGGTCTTTGCCCTTCTTGAAAATGCCGTCAGAGCCTACGCTGCAGAGGGGATGGGCAAGCACCTGCTCCACATTTTCTTCTTTCATGATGAAGCGGACGTCCGTAATTTTACCCTGGTTTTGGATCAAGGCCCAGCAGACTGCGTCAAAGGGGTCATCCATTCCCAGCCTGGCTGCCAGTTCCGTATAGCTGAGCCCTTCAATTTCGGGAGTGGCATCCGCCCCCACGATGAGAAAACGGTCAGCCCCCGCGTGCTTGAGAGCATTGTCCCAGGTGGGGGAATCAATTTCATAGATTTCTTTTCGGACGGCTTCTTTGATTTCCGGATTTTTCAGCATTTCCGCAAAGGCTTCCGCGCCCCGGTCCAGAAATTTGGCGGGCATGGCGGAGAGAGTAGTGGTTGAGACCGCGATATAGGGGTAGGCATCCATGGTCACGCAGAGGCCTTCCCGATTTGCCTCGTCGATCATGCGGATCGCTTCCTCCTGCCGATCCCAGAAGTCCGGATAGCAGGTCTTGAAATGAGAAATATTCACGGGAACATGGGCGAGCTTTGCCACATCGATGCACTCCTGCACGGCATGGAAAAGGCCGGAGGATTCACTCCTGGAATGGGATGTGTAAATGCCGCCGTAGGGCTTCAGAGCTTCGGCGATTCCCGAAAGCTCATGGGAATCGGAATAAATGCCGGGAACATAGGCGAGGCCGGAAGAATAGCCGAAGGCTCCGGCTGCCATTTCCCGATCGAGAAGCTCCCGCATCTTTGCGATCTCTTTTTCTTCGGCTTTGCGGTTTTGAAAACCCATGACATAGGTGCGAAGGGCTCCGTGACCGGTGAACCATGCCTGATTGGTGCCCAAAGGGAGATTTTGATAGCTTTCCATCATGGCGCCGAAGCTTTCATAATGGGTATCCTTATAGGCGCCGGAGGCCATACGGAAAAGATTTTCTTCCACATTTTCGGGATAGGGGGAGCGGGTATGGCCGCATTGCCCGGCCAGTTCTGTGGTGACGCCCATTTGAAGGGCCTGGAGCCGGTCTGCGTTTTCGGTAATGACTTCATCTGCATGAGAGTGGCTGTCAATAAATCCGGGAGCCAGGTCCAATCCCTTGCCGTCAATGACTTCCTCGGCATCGCAGTCAAAGAAGCTTTGATCCCGGAGGATCTGAGCGATTTTGCCGCCGTGAAGGACAAGACTGCCCCGAAAGGAGGGCCTTCCGCTTCCGTCATAAATACGGATATTTTTAAAATAGAGATCTGCTTTCATAGAATAGGCTTCCTCTCTAGTTTGTGATTTTGAAGTGATGCCGAAGCTCTTCTCGATTATAGCACGCAGCTCCCTCGGGCGCAAGAAAAAAGCCCGGCACTTTGGTGTCGGGCAAAAGAAAAGCGGCTATCGCGGTCAAAAAATCCCTGGGGTGCGTTATAGGGGGGCGGTTTCATCCTTCAGCCAGAGGGCCTCCTCCGGCGATAAATAGGGAGCCAGGGCGGCATAGACCCGCTCCTGGTAGGCATTCAGGAAACGTTTTTCTTTTTCGTTCAGCAGCTCCGGCAGAATAGCCTCCCGATCATAGGGAACCAGGGTCAGATGTTCAAAGGAAAGGAAGGTCCCGTATTCGCTTTCGGCGGCTTTTCGTGTGAGGGTCAGGTTTTCGATCCGGATTCCGTACTTACCCTCCAGATAGAGGCCCGGCTCGTCCGAAGTCAGCATGCCTTCCTCCAGCGCGGCACTGCCCCGGGGGCTGATATTCTGAGGTCCCTCATGGACATTGAGCAGATAGCCAACGCCATGCCCGGTTCCGTGCCTGTAATCCAAGCCTGATTCCCAAAGGGGACCGCGGGCAAGAATATCCAGATTTGCCCCGCTTTGTCCTGCCTTGAATGTGGCCATGCCGAGATCCAGATGGCCGCGGAGAACCGCGGTGTAGTGTTCCTTCATTTCCTGAGAGACCGTTCCGAGGGAAACGGTTCTGGTGATGTCCGTGCTGCCCTGAAGAAAATGGCAGCCGGTGTCCATTAAAAGAAAGCTGTTATTTTGAAGGGGAATATCGCTTTCTTCCGTGGGGTCGTAATGAACGATAGCCCCGTGTGCTCCGGAGGCGATAATGCTGGGGAAGCTTTCATCCAGAAAGTCCGGCATGCTTTTTCGGATCTCATGGAGCTTTCGGGCAACGGTGAGCTCCGTGATCTTTCCGGAGCGGAAATCCTCTCCGCTTTGCATTTTCTTGAGCCAGCAGATGACTTTCGTCATGGAAATGCCGTCTTTGAGATGCGCAGAACGCTCATTTTCCGCTTCCACGGGGTTTTTCTTTGCTTTCATAAGTGCGGTGGGGTTCGGAGAATCCAAAACCTTGACAGCCCCGGGAAGAGAGGCCAAAAGAGCACAGTTCACCTTCCTCTTATCCAGCAGAACACTGCCGAAAAGGCCGCGCAGATCCTCATAGACTTGAAGATAAGGCCGGAGAGAGATCCCGTCTTTTTCAAATCTTGCCCGTTCCGAGGGGGAAACCGCATCCAAAGCGATATAGAGAATGGCTTTGTCCCGGAAAACCAGGCTGTAGGCCATGGCAACGGGATTGTTGGCAACATCGCTCCCCCGGTAATTGTAGAGCCAGGCAATATCGTCTAGGGAGGCCAGAAGATGGCAGTCTGCGGCATAGCTTTCCATGGAAGCCCGGAGCTGCGTGAGCTTTTCTCCCGTGCTTTTTCCGGAAAAGCTCTCATCCAGATGCCAGATGGGGGCATGGGGGAACGGAGGCCGATCCTTCCAAAGCGGGGCGACCAAATCCAGGGTTTCCGAAAAGAGGACACCCTTCAGCGCGGACTTCAGATCCTCGCCCATTCGGGCATTGACGGTCCTGCCGTCATAACCCAGAGTTTGCCCCGGAGTGAGGGACGATTTCAAATATTCAGACAGCGACGGAACACCGGGCTCTCCCGCTTTCATGAGAGCGATCCCCGTTCCGGCGAGCTGTTCTTCTGCCTGCAGAAAATAGCGCCCGTCGGTCCAAAGAAAAGCAGAGTTCCCGGTGATGAGAAGGGTGCCGGCAGAACCGTCAAAGGAGGAGAAAAAAGCCCTGGAGCGGAAATAGGGGCTCACATATTCGCTGGCGTGATAGTCATCCGTCAGAACAAGATAGGCATCAATGCCGGCAGCTTCCATGGCCCTTCTGAGGGAAGAAAGGCGGCTGAAATAAGGTTCTTTCATGGGATTTCTCCGATTATTTCAAGGTCAGATTTCCGTTTTCATCGAAGGGGATCTCAAAATAATCCCCCTCCGGACTGCAGAGCTCGGGGTGGGTGACTGTCTTCCATGCGGCCTCGGACATCCAGAGCTCGTCCAGCTCTTTTGTGTTCTTGATGATGACCAGAGAAATATCCTCCGGGTCCAGTCTGCCGGAGTGTTTGGCACAGGCTTTGAAAAGCAGACGGTCATTATCCATGGTTACGGGGATTTTACCGGAGCCGGTAGCGATGGAGGTCAGGCAGTTCATGTAGGTTGCCTCTAAATCGATCTGCTCATATAGTTTTCGGGTGATGAAATCAGCAAGGCCCATTCCGATAGCATTGCCTCCGGCCTCTTCCGTGAGGCGCAGAATGCCCAGATCCTTGCTGACGGGACCTCCGGAAGCAGCGGGGGAATGGTAACGGCCGATGACATTGGTGTCCATGCCGGTTCCGGAGATATTTTTCCCGATTTCCTCCACGATCAGGGTGTCCATCTGCATAAGGGGCAGCCCGGACATATAGCTTTTGGCCTTTTTCAGAAGTTCGGGCTCCTTTGCGGTGATTTCCTCCGGAGTTAAAACATGTAATTCCGCCAATTTGTCGTAGCCGTTTTCAATGCTGGCAATGCCGCCCAGGATGGGAACTTTTTCAAGGACGATATGGGCAACATCCTGAATGTTTTGTGCCATGTTTTCAAAGCGAAGATAATGGGTCATTTCCGCGCCCTTCTGCTTGGCCAGACCGATCGCCATCATCTTGTAGAGGCCGCTTTCATAAGGGCCGCGGAAGGAAGTGTGTGCTTTGATCCGGTTCAGCAGGAGCACACCGTCACATGCATAGGCATTTTTATCAAAGAAAACGGGGAGGCCGGCAGCTGTTTTCCCCAGCTCCACGGTTTCCATGGAGGAGAGAACGGGTGCGCCCATGCTTTCCTCTGTGATCCCGTAGTGAGAAAGGATCGAGGCCTGACCTGCGGCAGTAGCACCCCCGTGGCTTCCCATTGAAGGAATTAAAACGGGATAGGCGCCCTTTGCCTTGAGCCAATCAACCGCTGTTTTCACCAGAAGAGCATAGCAATCAATTCCCCGGCTGCCGCAGGTCAAAGCAATTCTCTTGCCGGAGAGATCCCCGGGAAAAACCCGGTTCAATTCTGATGTGAGGTACTCCGCAGGCTTTTCCAATCGGATGTCGGGGAAGCGCTGACGGATTTTTCGAATTTTCGGGAGCCGGATCGGCTCAACCATTTTATTGACTAATTCCATCTCTTTCCTCCTGTTTGCAGGCAAGCGCATGCAGAATGATCTCCGCTGTATTTTCCACTTCGCCGTCGTTGGCAATAGTCAGGTCGGCATAGCGTTCATAAGCTGCCATCCGGCTTTGGAGAAGAGCCGAAAGCTCCTCTTTTGACTTGTGATAAGCCAGCTGACGGACCGGGTCTTGGGAGATTTCAGAATAGAGAGTGTCGAAATCTCGGGTGAGGTGAATGATTTTGCAGGTCTTATGAAAGAGAGCACCGTTCTTTTCCGAGGCTAAGACCCCGCCGCCGGTGGCAATTACCGTTCGGGATCTCACTGCCAGGAGAGCCGCGGCCTTCTGCTCCCAAGATCGAACCTCCGCTTCTTTTCCTTCCATGAGAAGCTCCCGGATCGTTTTTCCGGCCAAGCCGGCCACGAAATCGTCCATATCAATGAACGAATAGTTTAATTTTTCTGCAAGGATCCTGCCCACGGTGCTTTTTCCGACCCCCATGAAGCCTCCCAAAACGATGGAAGGACTGTTTTGAAGGTCATCCAGGGCTGCACGGATCGCCTCCAATGCTCTGCCTCTGTGGCTGATGGTATTTTTTTCTTCTGCAGACAGGCAGGCCAATGTTTTTCCTTTTTCTGGAAGAAGGAAGAGAGGATCATAGCCGAAGCCCCCGTTTCCGGCGGGACTTTCGGCAATTTCTCCGTAGAGGAAGCCCTCTCTTTCCAAAATGCGCCCGTCCGGCCAGGCAACTGCCATGGCGCAGCAATAGTGAGCAGAGCGGTTTTTGCAGCCGGAAAGCTCCCGGAGCAGCTTCTCATTATTTGCCTGATCGTCTCCGTGCACGCCGCTGAAGCGGGCACTGAAAATACCGGGAGCGCCTCCCAGAGCGTCTACGCAGAGGCCGCTGTCATCTGCAAGTGCGGCACAGCCGGAGATCTCTGCGATTTCCCGAGCTTTCTTTTCTGCATTTTGAAGAAAGCTTTCTCCGTCCTCCAGAGTTTCATGGGAGATGCCGGCTTCTTTCAAGGAAAGTAATTCACCAAAGCGGTTGCCGAGAATGGCTCGGATTTCCGTGACTTTATGGGCATTGTTGGAAGCAATGATCAGCTTTTCTTTCATTTCTTCGGACTTCCTTTTTTGCGTTTTTTACATTGTACTCTTTTTTTATTTCGGTGTAAAGAAAAAACCACGCTCGTTAGGGTGTGCGCCATAGGGAGAGAGGGGCCGCGAGATTGTGGGATTTCGGCTCTGTCGGCGTACATTGGTACGCTAAGAGCCGAAATCACGCAAAGGCAAAAGCGAGAAGATTGCAGAATCTTCTCGCTTTCCTTGTCATTCTTCATTTAACAACCGCAATGAAATCAGCTTCAAGCTGAAAGAGCGAAACAAGGCTTTTTCAAATATGATGTTTTTGCCGGTATCGCGGTCAAAAAATCCCTAAGGCGCGCGCCCGTTAGGGTGTGGTTTATAGAGCAAATCTTATTCGGCAGGAGTCTCGGCGGGAGCCTCTTCAGCTTCTTCGACAGCTTCTTCAGCTTCTTCTGCAGCTTCTTCTGCTTCCTCAGCGGCCTCTTCGACGATGTCCTTCTTGGCGGAGGTGAAGCCGTTCCACTTGGCCTCGGCAGCCTCGGCGAAGTTCTTTGCTTCCGTAGAGACCTTTTCAAAAACTTCGGGAGCCTTCTCTTTAGCCTTGTTGAAGGTATCTGTGGCAAAATCAGCAACGACCTTGGCCTTTTCGCTGACCTTTTCCTTAACGCCGGGAACCTTTTCCATGGTCTTGTTGTAGGTATCCGTGGCAAAATCGGCTATGACCTTGGCCTTTTCGTCAATCTTTTCTTTGACTTCCGGAGCCTTTTCCTTCACTGTGGCAGCGGTTTCATCATAGACATCTTTGGCAGCCTTCTTATAGGCGGCAATTTTGGCATCCTTGCCTTCCAGACCTTCGGGATTTTCCTCGGCGACCTTATCAACGATTTTCTTAATGGCATAGCCGGCGCCTGCGGCAATACCGAGCTTAAATGCAAAACTGAAAAGTGACATAACAGTATCCTCCTTGTATGATTTTCTTTATTATAGCGCCCCTTTCAGGGGAATATGTTACATTTTTATGAATTTCAAAGAAGGCTCGGCCCCATCGCCCGATGCAGTTCTTCCCGGATCGCGTCACGGAAAATCCGGCTTGCAACCAAATGTGCGCTTTGCAGAGCGCCCGTCAGCTGACGAAGGGGCAGCTGGCCCTGCATAAAGACATCCAGGTCCAATATGTAGCGGGGAACCTTTTCCTGGATCCCTCCCCGCTTTACCAAACCCGGTCCGGCGTGAATGCGAACGCTGCAGCCGCCTCTTGCCTTGAATTCCGCATCCTGTGTGCAGCGGGAGAAATCGGAATCCGCGGTGTCCTCTTCCCCAAGGAGCCCGCAATAGGCAGGGGAAATCAGGTCACTCCAGCGGCTTCCCTCCAGCCCCAGCTCCTCCCGGGAAAAGGCGTTGAGATAACGGAGCCCCACTCTTTCAAAGCAGGCAGGTTCATAGATGCGGCAGAATTCCGCGGTCGCATAGTCCAGGAGAGCGGCAAAGCTTTCCCAATCCGTATATTCGGAAACCGTCAGAGAGAGGAAACCGTCTGTCAGGTTCAGGGATTCCTTTCCGTCCAGGCTGGAAAAGCTGTAGTTGCGGATCGGCTCCCGGTTTTGCAAGGTGATCTTTCCGTCTTGATTCACGGGGAGAGGGGGAGGGGTTTCCGTTTTGAAACTATAGCGGGGGAAATGCTTGCGGATGGCTTCCTGGAAATCTGCCGGTTCCTTGCTGCCGATGGTCAGAATTCTGGGGAAACGAAGCTGGCAGATCACATTTATCAGCTGATTCTTTTCATAGTGGACGCGTTCTTCCATGGAATACACAGGGCTCACTCCTTTTCTTTCAGTATAACGGATTTTTCGGAAAATGCAAGAAAAAAGGAAAGCCTCCCGGCTTTCCTTTCATAATACGATTATCCGAAGACACCCGCGGTCAGCATCAGGGCCACGATTCCCAAAGAGAAGCCCGCAATTTGACGCTTGGAGAGGCGCTCCTTGAAAAAGACGATACCGATGACGGCATTGAGGAGAAGAATGGAGCAGGTGACCAAGGGGAAAAAGACGGCAGTGGGAAGGGCGGCAACAAGGAAGAGGTTGACGATGTTGAGCCCGGCGGAGGTGAGGGCGCAGAGAATGACGGCAATCAGAACAAAACCCTTGGGACGGATGGTAATATACTCTTTTTTCAGGTTCCTGCTTTGGAAAAGAAGGCAGACTGCAGTCACGATGCAGGAAAAACAGAAGGTCCAAAAAACAAATGGGGTGGTTTCATCCGCGTAGGGAGATTTCGAGAGGACCTTTTGAAAGAAGCCCTGCAGGCCGCCGAGTACGCCGTTAAGGAGCATAAGCAAAAGCCAATTTACGGAAATGGACTTATCCTGTTTCAGATCCGTGATCAAAACCATGGCGACGAGAACCAGCAGCATCCCAACGATTTGAGGGATGGATAAGACCTCCATGAAGAAGAGGGGACCCACAAGGGAAGAGATGATCAGAGTCATTCCCTGCAGGAAAAGGGAGGTCAGAGAAACAGGCCCTGTGGTCAGTGCCTTCACATAGGTCACGGAGGAAAAAACCTGATCAACGCCCATCATGAGGGCCAGGAAAAGGGTGTAGAGAGATACCCGGAAGGGGTTCCCGAAAAAGAAGAGGACCAGCATGGAGAGGAACTGCGTTCCCAAGGTAAAGGCAAGATTGTCGCCATTGGTCTTTAGATGATCCCGGGCAAAGAATTTCCGTGAGGTCGTGTTGGTCAGGGACATGGCCACAGACAATACCAAAAAAGCAGGAATCATAGCGCCGGCTATACCTCCCGATGGATCAGAGTGTTTCGTTCGTTTCGGCAGCGTATATCTCCCGCAGCTTCAGCGCTCTGCGGTAAACCAACTGCATGAAGAATATGGATAGGAGAAGAAGTCCTGCGCCTACAGTCAGGGCAGGCGTATAGGATCCCAAAAGGTCATAAGAGAAGTTGATCATGGGGTAGTTGATGATGCTGCTGGCTGAAATCATGGAGAAAAAGAGGCCCAAAATCACGGAATAATCCAAACGCCCGAAGAGATCTGCGGCATAGAGGGGGATCATGACAGAGGGAATGGAGATGGTAAAGGAATAAAGAAGCACGGCAATGATCACGGCACTCTCACTCTTGGCATTGGCAAAAAGAAGAACTCCGGCGGCGCCGGCAAAGAGAGCAAGGGTCAGTACCTTTCGGGCTCCCAGCTTGTCGCTGAGGAAGCCCTCCAGAATTTTTACGACTGCCATGGCAAAAAATGAGACAGATTGCGCTTTGGCTGCAAAGTCGGAGCCCAGGCCCTGGTCCTGCACATGCGGGGCAACGATGGAGAGCATAGAATAAACACCCAGAGACATGAGAAAGATGCTTCCCAGGGCGAGATAAAAGAAAGGCCGCTTCCGGAGAAAGGAAACCGGGAGGCCCGCATAGGATACATTTTTGGCTTTTTTCTTTTCAAAGCTCCCGTTCCCTCCGAAGGGCTCCAGGCCCATATCCTTGGGGCTGTTTCGGACGAGAAGAAAGACCAGAAGAGATGTCAAAGCAAGGATGATGCTGCCGAGAAAGTAAGCTTGCCGGAAGGAATGCTGCCGGATGATTTTGCTGAAAATCAGGCTGAAAAGGGAACCGCCTAAACCGCTGGCTGCCATGACAATGCCCAAAAGCAAGCCCCGGGCCCGGTTGAACCATTCGGTGATCGCCCGGGAGGTCAGGGCCATGGAAACGCAGCAGTCCACGGAGCCCATGATCGCAGAAGCAAAATAAAGCCAATAGATGTTTTTGGAAAAACCGCAGAGGGCCCAGGAAAGAGCGACCACAAAAATGCCGAGGGAGGACATCTTCCGGTAGCCCAGTCTGCAGTAGAGGAAACCGAAAAACATATTGGAAAAAACAGCTGCAACGGAATGAATGCTGGTAGACAGAGAAAAAACGCCTCTGGAAACGCCAAGACCCTCACAGACGGGAATCATGAAGATGCTGGTCCGGACATTGGAGAGGCCGATAGAACAGAAAAAGCCGGTGAATAAAGTGACAAAAATGACCCAATGATAATGACGGCGGAGGAAACTGCTTTTCATAAGGAGAACTCCTTCTTCCATGGTCCGCTTATTCTACATCCGGGGGAGGAAAAAAACAAGCGAGATTTCATAAAAAGAAGCGTGTTCCGGAAGCCCGGATGACGGAAAACGGAAAGGAAAAAGCGGGGTGATTTATCAGCTTTCCAAATAGACCCTGTCCACGCGTTTGGTGATGCCGCAGACGATCTCATACCCGATCGTGCCTATGATCTGTGCCATGTCATCGGCGGTGAATGAGAGCTCGCCGCTCTTGCCCAGAAGGACAACTTCTGTTTCTGCGGTGACATTCGGAATTCCGGTGACATCCACCGTCATTTGGTCCATGCAGACCCGGCCGACAATGGGGGCCTTCTGCCCGTTGATGAGAACAAAACCCTTATTGGAGAGAAGGCGGTTATAGCCATCGGCATACCCTGTGGGAACGGTAGCGATCTTCATGGTCTTTTCTGCCCGGAAGGTCCTTCCGTAGCCGACACTGTCCCCAGGATGGATCTCTTTTACCATGGACACCGTGGATTTCCAGGAAAGGGCGGGAGAGATACCTTCCGGGAGGGTATTCAGATAGTCAGGCTTCAGCCCATAGAGAATGATCCCGAGCCTGGCAAAGCAGCTCTGCTCGGTGGCATGCCAAAGGCCGCCGGCAGAGTTCAGGCAGTGGCAGTAGGGAAGATTCAGGTCCCGCACCCGCAGCAGGACGGCCTCATATTTTGCGATTTGTCCCCGGGTAAAAGCCCGGGCCTCGTCTGTTTCGGTATCTGCCACGCAGAGGTGGGTAAAAAGTCCGTCAAGATTCAGCCTGCCGGAGTATTTCCGGATGATTTTTTCGCAGGCTTCGGGATCATCTGCGTTCAGCCCGATCCGGCGCATGCCGGTGTCCAAAGCAAATTCGCACTTTACGGGAAGCTTTGTCATAGCAAGGCGTTCGGCATATTCTTCGGATAAAAGGGCTTGGGTAATGTCATACTCTGCAAGCTCGGATGCTCTGGCAATGGGGGTGTAGCCCAGGATCAGGATTTTTCCGGTAATTCCCGCTTTTCGAACGCGGATCGCTTCGTCAATATTGGATACCGCGAAATAGGAAACGCCCCGGTCAGAAAGGAACTTAGCCACAACGGCATCTCCGTGTCCATAGGCATCGGCTTTCACGACAGCCATGACCTGCATTTTTTCAGGCAAGTTTTTCCTGTAGATTTCATAATTCCTCTCCAGGGTCGGCAGGGATATCTCCACCCAGGAGCGTCCGGTTGCTGCATTCATAGATTCTTCCCCCTTATGAGATTGACTCTGTTTATTCTACATTCCTTTTATGAAAGAAACAAGATAGAAAAACAAAATGCGAATGGCAAAGCTCCCCCGTAAGCCTCCCTTGTGTAAGAATGCGAATGGCAGTGCTCTGCCAATGCCTCCCTTGTGTAAAGGGTAGCGAAGCGGCCGAGCGGTGTTGAATGACAGTCCGGTGGACTGTCAGACCCGCGAGGGGACCGAGCCCGCAGGCGAGAAAAACTGTGTTCGCCGGAAAATGACTTGAATAACAGTAAGGGAGTGACTTCGGTCACTCCCTCTGTTTTCCTTGCAGCTTGTGACTTGCCCCTTAGCTACATCGGAACAATTCACAAAAACTTCTATTTATATTTTTTGCATGCTTTTTCTAATAATTTGAAATCATTACAGCGTTTCACCAAACTTGAAGACTCGCCGTGTTCCAATTTGAGTTTATATAAGGCAGCGGCATTTTTTCGGATAAGGTCCTGACGCACGCGGATAATACGATATTCGGCTAAAAGAAGTGACTTATACCGAGGATCTCTTTCTTGAGAAATATCTACATAGCGATATTGACCATCGGGAATAGGAAACATATTGTTGAGGTTAATAACCGAGTATCTGCCAACTTTTATGAAATCCAAGCTTTCTTTCATTTTTTCATGCTTGGGCTTAAATGATGAAAGCGGAGCAAAATACTGAAAACCATTAACTTCCAAAACAACTCCAATGAATTTCCGCTCATTATGCTGCCCGGGCCTTTTGTTGTGAAACAGGTGCGGAGCAAATGGCTGAAGATAATCAATATACTTAGAAGAAACCTCAAAAAGCTGCATGCCCATAACAACCCTCCAAAAAAGCAGGGACAGCCAACCGCCTGTCCCTGCTGTTAAGCTCGCATTCAGAGCAGCGAAACGCTCACTTGTAAATGTCTCACTTAGGGCCGAGATATGCCCACTTGTAACTGTCTCAGTTAAGGGCCGAGATACGCCCGCTGTTAGTGTTGTTTCCAACTCCAACACAGGCATTATATTTAAGTTTCGTTCAAAATGCAAGAGAAATTTTTCTTTTCACAGCAAATCGGCCACTCCATCTTTTCGGCTTTACTCCGCTTTTCCTGTTTCTCCCCGGTAACCTTTGCATCTTCCCGTAACCCTTTTCGCCTTTTCCGGCTCTTTTTTGAGGCAAATTGCTCCCGATTTTCTGCCCTAATTTGCTCTTCTTAAGATACGGTTATAGCGGCAGATTTTTCTCTGCCGCTATTGCTATAGAATCCCAGTATTGTCAAATGTTATTTTCATCGAGGGAAATACAAGTTTTAGTATCTTCTGCCGTAAATTGCATTTAAACAAAGCAAACGTCCCTTGAATGCCTTAACAATCAAAGATTGTGGCGTTGTTCTGTATAATTAAGTTATAGATGCTTTTTTCTTATACTCTTCAGGTAGTTTTTTCGGAAATCACGTTTGTTGTTGAAGAATTCAAGCTCTGAACGAGAAAAAGAGGTTTTTTCTTCGAGAAGTTCTGTCGTGCAAATCAAATCTGCCACTTGGAACAGCTTGTAATCAACAGGTCTTACCTTTCGATATTCAACATGCGTGTACAATGTGCTGATTACGCTTGTCAGAATTTTCGTAAGTTCAATCTGTCCATTATCGTAATAAACTATGATTCGGTCAAAGCTATTCATGTAATCAGCGTTATCGCGTAAAATGGCGGCTATTTCTTTGGACAGCCTTGAAGTCAGTGTAATAACATCCTGACATTCGGATTTTTTGACAATAGCGCAAGCATATTTGATGTCAAGTTTACGTGTAAAATTAAATAAGGCACTATAGAGTTTTCTGCGATCTTCCACCAGAATATCTTTATACACTGACTCCCGTCGGATCAGCGGACCTGTATGAACAGCATGATGATGCTGATAGCCCAAATTGGCTAAGTGTGCTTCAAACGAACTTATATTCTCACGAATGTCAACGCTTTGATCGTGCAAAACCATTGAAACCAAATAATAAGGCGCGTGAGATTCATAAGGGCCAAAGTCCCCGGATTCATCAATAAAAACACTCAAGCATTTTTCACTCATGAAAAATCTCCTTGAAACAAAAAAGCGGGGAAATTCCCCGCTGCTCGGTGGACCAGGGTCTTTCGACCAGCCCAAAGTGGTAATTACAACCACTATTCCATCTGCATTGTAGCAAACCAATCCTTAATTGTCAAGTAAAATGGTCCTAATATCTATTAAGAACTGGTACAGAAGAAAGGTTCTTTCCCTATATATGCTTTCTAGAGGACCTTGTACTGCCATTGGGGACGGTTGTTCTTTTGCCTTGAAAACCGCATATAAAAGCCTGATGGGGAACGCTTTTGCGTTTTGCGCGAAAAGAAGCCGTATTTCTTTCTTCCCTCAGAGCAAATTGCTTTGCCTTTTTTGCTCTATGTAACTTTTTGCAAATATTTCGGGCCCGGATTCCTCCGAGCCCGATTTTTTTGTGTCAATTGGGAAAACGGGACGATGTGGGCATCGTCCCCTACGGTTTCACAAAAAACGAATCATGGCGTCAATTGGGATAATGGGACGATGTGGGCATCGTCCCCTACTCTTCCGGCTCCTCCCGGACCAGGCGCGCGCTGAGGACCGGGTCTGTGACGGCATTCCGCAGTTTTTAGGCTCCCTTTACACAAGGGAGGCTTACGGAGGTGCTCTGCTTGCAGCCTGCAGCTATTTGCTATCCTGTGAGGCTGTGAATTCCTTTCTGGGCGATTTTTATTGCGGCCGAATGTAAATTCACATCCGTAATAAAAAATCGCTTATATCCATTTTAAAGGGATTTCTCGTAATAGCTTGTATCCCCGGGAGAGATATCCTGATCCCGGAACTGTCTCTTCCCGGGAAAAAGAGCATTTTTTGTTGCCGGAGTCCCGTCTCCTCGGGCAAGGGAAAAGAAAATGTCCTCGGACTTTTCTTTTTGCTTTTCTTTTGGGATAGATCTCTTGGGAATATTTATTATTCTCAAGAGATCTTTTCCATTTCCTTCTCCTTCTCCTTCTTCTTCTCCTTCTCCTTCTCCTTCTCCGTTTCCTTCTCCTTCTCCTTATCCCTATCTATAGTCTTCCCCTTCTCCTCCTCCCCCTCCAAATCCGAAATGGATGGAAAACACAATAAAACGATCCGGGTTTTTGCGCTTGCCCCGGAGTCTGCGGGGGATGCCTTTTCAGAGAGAATTGCCCCTTTCTATTGACGGAGAGCGGGCTTATGGGATAGAATACTGTCAGTAATCGGCAACGGATGGTATGGTATGAATTCTGTTTTCAGCGGGCACCTGGGGAGAGATTTTGCCCGGCTCAGTATCCCCTGTGTGCTGAATCTCCTAGTCTTTTCTGTTTATACGATCGTGGATGGCTTTTTCGTCTCTCATTTTTTGGGAGAAAAGGCCTTGGCTGCGGTCAATCTCAGCACCCCCCTGATCTATCTTCTCTATGCTTTGGGAATTGCCATGGCGGTGGGTTCCGGAGTCCTGATATCGGAGGCTTTGGGGAAAGCGGGAAAGCTGCAGAGCACAGGCAGCGAGCAGCTTGAAAACAGGAGAAGGGTCGAAGAAAGCTCCTCCTGTGAGGAAAGCGGAAACAAAGCCGCAGAAGCGGATGCGATTTTCAGCGAGAGCTTTCTCTTTACGGCTCTGTTGGGCATCCTCTTTTCTTTCCTGACCTTGATTTTCCGAAAGCCCGTCTGCTCCCTTTTAGGCAGGGAAGCTTCCGGGCTCGTTTGGGAATACCTGGGTCCCTTGGCCCTCTTTTTCCCCTTTGTTACTTTGGAATACAGTCTGGAATTTCTGGTGAAAATAAACGGGGCTCCCCGCTATTCTCTGTTCGTAATTACGGGGACCTGTCTTTTCAATGTTTTTGGGGATTGGCTTTTGATGGGGCCTCTGCAAATGGGCCTGAGGGGCGCTGCCATAGCAACGGGTTTTTCTCAGTTTTTGGCGGCGGCGCTTTTCTTCACAAAAATCATGCGGAATCGGCAGGGAAGCTTTCACCTGAACTTTTCCCTCCTGGAGGGGAGAAGGCTGCGGCCATTTCGCTATCTCTTTTTGGGGGCAGCGGATGGGAGCATGGAGCTCTGCAATGCGATTCGGGCATGGCTTTATAACACACTGCTTCTGCGCATTTCCGGAGGAGACGCCGTGGCGGCCTTTTCCGTTCTGAATTATGCGGGGACTCTCTGCTTCAATGTGGCCACCGGCATTACGCAGGGCATGGAGCCGCTGGTGAGTTATCACAGCGCTGCGGGCCACGGAAAAGAGGTCCGGACGCTGTTGAAGATCGGAAGCGGGGCAGAGGCAGCTGCGGCAGTTCTCTGCTGGGGAGGCATGACCTTTTTCACGCCGGCGATCTGCGGGCTTTTCCTTAAGACGGGAGGAGCGGCTTACAGCTTTGCCCTGTCCGCAGCCCGCCGCTATGCCCTGAGCTTTCTCCTTTTGGGCATGAATATTTTGATTTCCGGCTTTTTGACAGCCCTGCAGGAAGCCAGGAAAGCGCTTGTCATCAGCCTTTTGAGAGGGCTCCTGATCCATGGCCTGCTGCTGCTCCTTTTTGCGGCTCTGCTGCCGAAGGCGTTCTTTTATGCGGCGGCGCTTTCCGAGCTCTTGACAGGAGCAATCTCGTTTTTCTTTCTTCAGAAGAAATTGCGGAGGGAAGAGTATGCATTTTAATTTGCCTGTTCCGGCAGCCGGAGCATTAAAAGCTCTGGAGGAAAGCGGCTATCAGGCCTATCTGGTGGGCGGCTGCGTCCGGGATGCCCTTCTTAAGCGCGATATCTCCGATTATGATCTGGCAAGCTCGGCTTTGCCGGAAGAGGCAGAGGCTGTTTTTAAGGGAGAAAGAGTCCTGGAAACCGGCATAAAGCATGGAACGGTGACGGTTCTCCTGCAGGGGATGCCCCTGGAAATAACAAGCTTCCGGAGAGAGTCGGGCTACAGCGATCTGCGTCATCCGGACAAGGTGATTTTTACCCGCTCTTTGGAGGAGGATTTATCCCGGAGAGATTTCACGGTAAACGCCATGGCCTACAGCCCTGCCCGGGGACTTGTGGACCTTTATGATGGGGTGGGAGATCTGGACCGCCGGGTGATCCGATGCGTAGGGGATCCGGACAGGCGCTTCGGAGAGGATGCTTTGCGAATACTTCGGGCCCTGCGTTTCGCCTCCGTTCTGGATTTCACGCTGGAGAAGGAGACTGCCGAGGCAGTGCACCGAAACCGGGAACTACTGAAGGCTGTTGCCGCAGAGCGTATTTTCACAGAGCTCAAAAAGCTTCTCTGCGGGCCGGGGGTAAAGAGGATCCTGCTGGATTACCCGGATGTCCTGGGGGTCTTTATGCCGGAGCTTCTGCCCATGGTGGGCTTTGATCAGAGAACAAAATACCACTGCTATGATGTCTGGACGCATACGGCGGAGACAATTGCAGCAGTTCCTCCGGAGCCGACGGACCGTTTGGCGGCCCTCTTTCACGATTCCGGGAAGCCGGGCAGCTTTTCTTTGGACGAAGAGGGACAGGGCCACTTTTACGGACATCCGGCAGAGAGCGTGAAGCTGGCAGAGAAGGTTCTGGCCCGGCTCAAGGCAGATACAGAGACCAAAAATGCGGTGCTCCAAGCGGTGGAGCACCATGATCTTCCCCTGGAGCCTTCGGAAAGGTCCCTGCGGAGGGCACTGAACCGCTTTGGGGAAGAGGGGCTTTTCCGCCTCCTTCGTCTGCAGCGGGCAGATAATCTGGCCCAGGCCGCGGCCTATCGGGGAAGGCAGGAGGAGATCACAAAAATGGAGGCACTGGCCCGGAAGCTTATGGAGCAGGATGCCTGCGTTTCCCTTCGGCAGTTGGCTGTGGGGGGCAGGGAACTTCTTGCGGAGGGCTTTGCGCCCGGTCCGGAGATGGGAGCGATCCTGGATGAATTGCTTTCCGAGGTCTTGGAGGGCAGCATTTCCAATGAGCGGGAGAGCCTGATAAAGAGGGCAAAAGAAATGGCCGGACGGAGATAAGAAAAGGAAAAAACCTATGCCTATGAGAATCATACAAAAAATACGAAGCTCTTTTGAGCAGCTGTCACCTTCCAAAAAGAAAGTGGCCAGTTATTTCCTGAACCACTATTCCACGGTCTATCTGGAAACAGTTGTCAGTATTTCCGAGAAAATAGGTGTAAGCAATACGACGATCATCAATTTCTGCAGTGACCTCGGTTTCTACGGCTATTCCGATTTTAAGGAGATGCTGAGAAAGGAACTGATGGAGAACAACACGGTGCAGGACGCTTCCTCTTCGGGTTCGGAAGATTTGATTTCGCTCTTCCGGTCTTGTGCCGACAGTATCACGGGAAATCTGCGGAACACCGTGGACGATCCGGAGAATCAGGCTTCTATTTCAGCTGCTGTGGAGCTGCTGTCCAAGGCGGAGAAAATATATTTCGTCGGATTCTACAACAAAGCTGCGCTTGCAAAATCCGAAGCGCTCTTCCTTCTCTACCGGGGTTATGAGGCGGAAGCGATTTATCCGGATCTGGGCGACTACATTGATCACTTGCTTTGGGCAAGGGAGGGGAGTGCTGCCGTTGTATATGATATGGCTCTCTATTCCACAGGCCTTACGGAAATCTGTTCCATTCTGAAGGAAAAGAAGATCCCCATTATTCTGATCACGGATATGGGCCCCTGCCCCAGACTGGCTCTGGCCGACATCGCCATCCATTGCCATGCGGATTCCGAAGAAAGCGATCTTTGCCCGGACGAGGATGTGCTTTGCCATGCGGTCAGCCGGATCCTTCTTACCACCTTGACGGACCGATATCCCGGGAAGACCGACCCTTATAACGAGGCTTTGAGGGAGGGTGTTTTTACGCGCTTCAATCCCTATGGAGCCATAGAAACCTCGTCTAATCAGCTGGACCGCATTTGATTTTCCGGAACGGATTTCTGCTCTCTATGCACGAAGCCCGCTTTGCTGCAGCAAAACTGCGCAAGGTGGGCTTTTGGCAGTGTGCATCGCTGCGGAGCGATCTTTTTCCGGGGCTTTTTCGGGGGAAAGCGTAATATCCGTTGTTACGGAATGATAAAAATATAACACGCCTGCGATATTGTAATAGCGCGGGATTTTTGTTATAGTGGCCATGCCGGAGATGTCAGGCAAAATCATTTTTCAGGGTAAAAGAAAGGGGCAGAACATGCGGGTAGAAGATTTTGATTTTGACCATTTTCTGAGATATAAGGAAGAAAAGGACGCCTTTTTCAAAAAATTTGATTGCGGAGAATACCGCGGGCCGGTGATGACCCAGAGATGCTGCGGGAAAGCCTTCGGCTTGGACTCCACAAGAAAGGAGACTGCCCTGGAAGCCTGGCTGGACAACATGGATACGAACAGCCGCCTGCTTTCCGATGTTGGCTTTACTTATATGGAGCCCTGGGCAGGAGTGCCCGTTTTTGCCAATGCCTTCGGAGCAAAGCTCTTCTGGAACGGCAAAACGGATGTGCAGTCTCTGCCTCGCTATTCTGATGTCAGTGAGGTCGCCAATGTGCCTGTGCCGGCTGTGGGTGACTGCGAACTGATGCAGATGGTGCTGGAATATATTCGCTATTTTAAGGAGCAGACCCACGGTCTGATCCCTCTTTCCCTGACGGATACGCAGAGCCCCTGCGATACCGCTTCCCTGATCCTGGATCCCTGTGAACTCTTCTCCGCTTCCCTGGAGGAACCGGAGGCCCTTACGGATTTCCTGACGAAAATCACACGCTGCATCGGCGATTTCACGGAAATGCAGATGGAACTGATCGGCGAGGACTTACTGTCCACTCCGGGGCATATGATGATTTCTTCAACAGGGGGAAAAGGGATCGCCGTTTCGGATGACAATTTGGCGGTGATTTCCCGGGAAAGCTACGCGGTCATCGGGATCCCCTGGAATGCAGAACTCGGCAGGCGTTTTGGCGGACTGGCCGTCCATTCCTGCGGGCTGGTAACCCATAATACGCCCCAGCTTTTGGCGATCCCCGGGATCCGCCAGTTCGACTGCAAGGTGACGGATTTTGAGCCAAACGACGCGGAAAAGCTGGCAGAGCAATTCAAAAATAAAGAGACGGTTCTGAAGGTCTGTGTCTACCCGGAGGAGGACAACAGCCGCTTGATTCCGCTGCTTCGTTCCGATGTGAAATTGCTCGTGGAGGTATTTACCCACGGAACAGTCGAGGAGCGCAATCGCCAGTACGCCCATACAGAGGAATTTGTGCGCAGCCATATAAAGAAGATCCCCGAAGCGTGATCTGAAAATCGGGCCGAAAAAGGAGGTATTCCCTTCCTCGCAGTTTCATGACCGAGACTGTGAGGAAGAGAATACCTCCTGCTCTTTTGCAAGCGGGCCCGACCTTTCATGAGGAAAAACCGGGTATATAGGGAACAACATCATCATTTCGGGATAGAATGCGAAGCCGATAAACTGCGGAGGCGGTGAGGGAGCTCTCTTCTTCCAGGGTGAAGGTCTGGCCGAGAGTTTCCAGGGTCAGCGAGAGAAGCGCACCGGTCTCAGGATCCAGGGCAGCTTCACAGATGGGGCTATCCCCACTCTGCCCCGAGGCTCCGAAAACAGCACCGGAAAGATCAATGTCATAACCGTAGGCCATCAGGGTCAAGGCCCGGTCAATGAGCTCTGCGGCAAAGGCCGGATCTGCGGCAAAGCGGACAGTAATCGCTTCCTTGTCCTTTTCGGAGTCCAGAACGGTGTAGTGGGCTGCGGCTTCTGCGTCCGTATAGGCGGTGAGGGCAGCCCGGATGTTTTTGCTGAGGGCGTCGGCACTGACCTTTTGGCTGGACTTGCTGCCGCCTTCGGGTTGGGAAACAAGGGCTCCGTTTTCATAATTCGTCGTGCTGCTGCCGGAGACAGACTCTCCGTCAACATCGGCGTTATAGTGGACTTCCCGGTAGTAGGTCAGGTCATTTGTGCCTAAAGCAGAGCTGTTGAAATATTCCGTTTGGCTGTAGGAAATGGGAGCTCCGTCAATTTCTCCGGATAGGGCGAGGGATTCTTCTCCCTCCAGAGCGGAGTCTTCCGGGAGGGCGGCAAATGCGTAGGCAAGGAGCTCTTCAGGGCTCTCCGGCAGAAGACCTTCCTCTTCCGCAGGCGTTTCGCCGGGTCCGTCCGGAAGGACTTCCGTTTTCCCGGAGCGGAGGCTGCAGGCAGAAAGAAGAAGAGCCGGGAGCAAAGAAAGCAAGAGAACTTTTCGCATAACTATCTCCATAGAAGAAAAACGCCCGAGACTGCTCGGGCGTTTTCGGATTTACGGTTATTCGCTGTCTTCGGAAGCGGTGACGGCTATATGGAGCTCGTCCAACTGCTTCTGGGTCACAGCGGAGGGGGCACCCATCATAATGTCCTGAGCGCTCTTGTTCATGGGGAAGGGGATGATTTCCCGGATGGATTCCTCACCGGCAAGGAGCATGACCATACGGTCAATGCCGGGAGCAATGCCCGCATGAGGAGGAGCACCGTAGCAGAAAGCATTATACATGGCGGGGAATTTGGACTTCACATCGTCTTCACCAAGACGGACGAGGTTGAAGGCCTTGATCATGATCTCAGGGTCATGGTTCCGGACAGCGCCGGAGCTCAGTTCCACACCGTTGCAGACCAGGTCATACTGATTGGCCATGATGGAGAGGGGATCGATCTCGCCCTTTTCGGCTTTCTCGAGGATCTCAAGCCCGCCGGTAGGCATGGAGAAGGGGTTGTGGCAGAATTCCAGTTCGCCGGATTCTTCCCCGATCTCATACATGGGGAAGTCAACGATCCAGCAGAACTCATAGCGTTCTTTGTCCATGTGGCCTTCGCAGGCATTGCCCAGCTTATTGCGGAGCACACCGGCGGTCTTCTGGGCAAGCTCTTTCTTGCCGGCAGCCACGCCGACGAAGCAGCCGGGCTTCAGACCGAGCTTTTCGGTAAGAAGCTCTTTTTTATCGGCCAGGAACTTGGCAATGCCGCCGGCGAATTCGCCGTTTTCGTCCACCTTGAACCAGAAGGGCTTGTTGCCTGCCTGAACTTCCACATCGGCGCAGAGCTTATCAATGGCTTTTCTGGCCAGACTGCAGTCGGTCACCACAATGGCCTTGACGGAGCTGCCCTCAAAGGGGGCAAAGCCGCAGCCTTCCACCTCTTTGCTGATATCCTGGCAAATGAGGTCGATACGAAGGTCGGGCTTATCGGAGCCGTAGGTTTCCATGGCTTCCAGATAAGGGATCCGGCGGAAGGGAGCCTGGGAGGCAATATGGTATGTGCCGTATTTAGCAAAGATAGGCGGGAAGACATCTTCGATCACGGAGAAGACATCGTCCTGGCAGGCAAAGGCCATTTCCATATCCAGCTGATAGAACTCGCCGGGGCTGCGGTCGCCGCGGGCATCCTCATCACGGAAGCAGGGAGCGATCTGGAAATAGCGGTCAAAGCCTGAGGTCATAAGCAGCTGCTTGAACTGCTGAGGAGCCTGAGGCAGAGCATAGAATTTGCCGGGGTGCTTTCTGGCGGGGACGAGATAGTCCCGGGCACCCTCGGGGGAGGAGGCGGTCAGAATGGGGGTGGTGATCTCCAGGAAATCGTGGTCCATCATTGCTGCACGGATGGCAGCCACCACCTTGCAGCGAAGGATAATGTTTTTCTTGACTTCGGGATTCCGGAGATCAAGATAGCGGTACTTGAGCCGCTGGATCTCGTCAGCCTCCCGGCTGCGGTTGATCTCAAAAGGCAGACTCTGGTGGCGGCAGCGCCCCAGAACGGTGATGGCAGAGGGAACGACTTCAATATCGCCGGTAGCCTGCTTGGGATTTTTGCTGTCTCTTTCCCGGACAAGGCCGGTGACCTGGATCGTGGATTCTTTGTTGATGTCCTTAATGATCTGCATCATCTCTTCGGTTTCCACGACCAATTGGGTGGTGCCGTAGAAGTCCCGCAGGACCACAAAGGCAAAATTGCTGCCGACGACCCGGACATTTTCCATAAATCCTGCCAGGGTGACAGTCTGGCCGACATGCTCCATGCGAAGCTCGCCGCAGTTGTGGGTTCTCATTTGCATCATAATTGCTATCTCCTTATCCTTACGGATCGTAATCTCTTAATCTCGGTCCCGGATCACGCTTCCCTCAAAGCGAATGGCCGGGAGAATTTTTTCGGCGGCCTCTTCGGGACTGAGGAGGACCTGTTCGCCGCTGCGCAGATCCTTCAGGGAACACTTGCCCTGGGCAATTTCATCTTCACCTAAGATGACCGCGAAGGGGATCCCCAACCTGTCAGCATAGGCCATCTTTGCCTTGAATTTTTTGGCCTCGCTGTAAAGCTGGGTCCGAATGCCCCTTTCACGCAGAGCCGTTGCGGTGCGGATGGCGGGAAGCAGGTCTTCCGTCATGGGAAGCACCAGAACATCGCAGGGGGCGGTGTTCATTTCTTCATTGAGGTAACCCTGTTCCCCTAAAACATAGAAGAGCCGGGTCAGGCCGATGGAAATGCCTACGCCGGGCAGGGGCTTATCAATGTAATAACCCGCCAGATTGTCATAGCGGCCGCCGGAACAGATGGAGCCGATTTCCGGATGGTCCAGGAGACTGGTTTCATAGACTGTGCCGGTGTAGTAGTCCAGACCGCGGGCAATGGTAAGATCCAGCACATAGGCCTCTTCAGGGACACCGAAAGCTGCTAAGGAGCGGACCACGGTGCTGAGCTCCAGCAGGCCCTGATCAAAGGTCTCATTTCTGCCGGAATAGGCTCCCAGGGCTGCCAGAACATCCTCCTGACTGCCGGAAATGGCCATGAAAGCAAGAATATCGTCAGCTTGGGAAGGAGTGAGGGCACATTCCTCCAAAAGACAGGCCTTTACCTTCTCGGGACCGATTTTGTCCAGCTTGTCCACAGTGCGCATGATATCTCCGGATTTTTCGCTGAGACCCAGCATGGCGTAGAGACCGTTCAGGATCTTGCGGTTATTCATGCGGATCTGGAAGCGGCGAAGACCCAAAGCGGTGAAGGTTTTGTAGATAACGGCAGGGATCTCTGCTTCATTCAGAATGTCCAGCTTTCCATCGCCGATGATGTCGATATCCGCCTGGTAGAATTCCCGGAAACGGCCTCGCTGAGCCCGCTCGCCCCGGTAGACCTTTCCGATCTGGTAGCGACGGAAGGGGAAAGTCAGCTCACCGTAGTGAAGGGCAACATATTTGGCCAGGGGGACCGTCAGGTCAAAGCGGAGGCTCAGATCCGCATCCCCTTTTTGGAAACGGTAGATCTGCTTTTCCGTTTCGCCGCCGCCTTTTGCCAGAAGAATTTCGCTGGCTTCAATGAGGGGAGTATCCAAGGGGGTGAATCCGTAAAGAGAATAGGTTTTGCGGAGAATTTCCATCATTCGCTCCATCTGCACCTGGGGCGCAGGGAGCAGTTCCATAAAACCGGAGAGTGTCCGGGGTTTCATCGTAGGCATAAGAGAGGATCCTTTCTTCTACTCTAATGGAGAGAACGCTTGGGCTTCAGCATCTCGCGCCAATCCAGATCGCCTCGCTGCAGGCCCAGGATCAGCATTTCGGCAGCCGCAAGATTGCTGGCAATGGGAATATTGTTTTTGTCGCAGAGGTGCATCGTGTTGACGATCTGCTGATCTTCCACAGGATCGGACTGATTTGGATCCGAGAACATCAGGATCATGTCCAACTCATTGTAAGATATTCTGGCATCCACCTGCTGATGGCCGCCTTGATTGTGAGAAAGGAAGAGGGAAACAGGAAGCCCCAGAGCTTCGGAGATCAGGCGGCCCGTGCTTGCAGTGGCAAAGAGAGTATGGTGCTGCAGGACACTCTTATAGGCAAGGCAGAACTGAATCATCAGCTCTTTTTTCTTGTCAGAAGCCATGAAGCAGATATTCATAAGATTCCCTCCTTCAGTTTTTTTCTATGGAGTCGTTTCAGAGCCGCATGAGGGGCACACGCTGCCCCTGAATTCTTCGTGCAATGTTCAGGCAGGCTCTGGCAGCGCCCTTTCCTGTATAGAGAATAAGGGGAGTTCCCTCTGTTGCTGCCAGGGGAATGGCTTTGTCCTCGGGGACGATCCCCAAAAGCGGTAATCCCGTCAGATCCATCACATCATCCAGCGTGATCTTCATGGAGCGGATCATCTTGGGAGAAACCCGGTTGATAATGAGCTTCACTGCTCCGGAAGGACGGCTGCTTAAAAGGGCAGAGACGGAAGCAGCATCCCGCAGGGAGGCCGGGTCGCTTCCGGAAACCACGAAGATCCTGTCGGCAGCGTCGCAGACGGCAGAAAAGGTTTCTCCGATTCCGGCAGGGGCGTCAATGAGGCAGTAATCATAGCGCACCCGGAGCTCATTGAGGAAATCCCGGAATTCTCCGGAAGAGAAGGTTTGCGCGGAGCTGGAAACCGGGGCAGTCAGAAGCGAGAGATTGGGGATGCCGTCATGCTTGGGAATATCATAGAGCTCGGAATATTCCAGCATGAGATGGGTGAAAGGAATGGTGGCCGCGTCGGTCATGCCCAAGGCTATATCCAGGTTGCGCAGACCCAAGTCACAGTCAATGCAGAGAACCTGCTGACCCTCGGCAGCTAGGCAGGAAGCTACGGCCGCACAAACAGAGGTCTTGCCGGTTCCGCCTTTTCCGGATACAAAAGCAAGAATCTGTCCCATGCCGCACCTCCGCAATAAAATGAAGTCATACATACTAAATTATAGTCGTGCAAATAATAAAATGCAAGGATTTTTTGTGCAAGCTGACGGAAAACAGCAAGAAAAAGCGGCGCTGCAGAAGCAGCGCCGGGAAGAACGGATTTATTTTTCGTATCCCATTTTTACGGTCAGGTCCCCAAGACTTTTTTGATATTGGGCAGGAGAAATTGCCCCATGAGAGAGGAAGGTGTCCAGAAGCTCTTTTTGCTGTTCAAATAGCCTGCG
>JAZUFG010000078.1:0-3339 GCA_045640565.1 Oscillospiraceae bacterium
CTGTTTGCTGTTAATAATGACGCCGTATCCGAATGTCATTCTGTATGAGGGGTATTCCTTACACACAATACTGACGGTTTTTTCCGTTTGCGGCTTGTTTATTTGGACTGTTTATACGACGGTAAAGGAAGCACATATAAATCGAATGGGGAAGATAGCCGGAACGAGCAAACATTCTTCAGATCCAATGAAAGACAGTAATAGTTTTTAGATAAGTTGGTGCCAGCACACAATATGGAATCCATAGTCAAAGAAAAAAACAAGTTCTATATTCCGTTAGTGTTTTTTGTTTGCGGCGTGTTTTTGCGCTGCCTTTTGGGCTGCTATTTGAAGACGCCGACAATATATTGGGACGAACTCAAATATTACGGAATTGCCAGGAGCCTCTATCAGGGCATGGGAATCAGCATCCGGAATATGGGAACCAATTTTCAAAAGATTCTATACTCTGTAGTGCTCATGCCCACCTTTGCCATTCAGGACCCGAAGATTCGCGTTTATGTCATAACGGGCATCAATTCCATTCTCATGAACAGCTGCGTTTTCCCTCTCTGGAAATTTTGCCGGAAGCTGGGTCTCACGGAAAAGCAGAGTATCGTTATGCAAGCTTTCCTTGTAATATGGCCGGACCTTCTTCTGACGGAAACTTTCATGAGCGAAAATCTCTATTGGCCTCTTTTCTTCTGGTACATCCTTTTGCGTTTTACGGATACAAAGGAAAGACCGCTCATCTTGGGAATCTGTGAAGGCCTTTTGATTTACCTTGGCTATCTCTGCAAGGAGGTCTTTGCGGCTGTTCTTCCCGTCATTGCTATTTGCCTGCTTTTAGAGCCAAAGCTTTGCGGAAGAGATCGCCGGGAATGCGGAAAGGACTGGCTCCGGCTTCTTTATACCGCAATCACCTTCGGGCTCCTTTACCTCCTGGCAAAGCTGACAATATTCAGTGGCATGGGAAGGGGATACCATCAGTCCGGTCTGGATGCGCTTTTCAAAAAATACGGTTTGGTTTATTATCTTTACGCGGTCCTTTACTATTTTGTTTCTGCCATCCTTTCCGTTCAGCTGCTTCCCTTTGCCCTCCCCCTTTTGCGATTTAAAAGCATGAAGGTAGAACATAGGCGCTATTTCCTCTTTTTCGTCTTTTTTATCGTTTTTGTCGTTTTTGGTATTGCCTACGCTATCTCCATCCGGGAAGATGTGGGCTTTACGATTCCCCGTGTCCATCTCCGCTATTTTGCCCCCGCACTCTTTTTTCTCCTCCCATTTTTATTCATTTGCCGGGAACCGGAGGAAGAGAGCAGGAGAAAGACAGAATGTCAGGCCATGCTGCTGATTGCAATTATCGTAATCAGCGTATTCCGTGGGGTAGGTGAGGTTGTTGTTGAACAGGGGACTCTACAATGGGCTTCCGGCTTTTACCGTCTCCTTGATGAAGTTTTGGCAATTCGCCCTTGGAAAGCGAAGATTTACCAGACATTGGAAGCTGCCATATTCCTCTTTGCCGCATACGGCGTCTACATTATTGCATCAAAGCACAAAAAGAATACGACAAAAGTGTTTCTCACGGTTTTATTGATTCCGCTTCTTTTAAGCAATGTTATAGGACACAGAATTTCAAAAGACTACTATGCCAAAGAAGAGAATCTGTGGGCGAGCACTTGCAAATTGAATGATGGTTTTAAGGAAAAAAGTGGCAATATTCTTTATTTGACCAAGAGGTTTGACGAGTTTCGGACGAGTAAAGTTTGGGATACTTGTTTTGATTCTGTCGGCCGAGTTTATTATCTTGCTTGCTCCGGTTATGATTTTGACAGAGATTATGAAGAGAACCCGTCGGATATAGATGACATTGTAGAGATTCCGTCGAAATCGAAAGTTGAAGATATTTCTTTCTCCGGCTATATTGATAAGGGCTATTCTGCAGCTGCATCGTATATTGACTATATCGTTCTTCCGCAGGATTCTCTGCTGGATTTAGCAGATGTGGAATCATTGAAATTTCTTCCCGAGCTCAGCAATGAATGTTACAGCGTTTACCGAAACAAGGACCCGCAATACCTTGACTTGTCCGGCACGATAGTTTTTCCAAATTCTGTGCCCCAAATAGAGTATGTCAATTTTATGTCACGAAGAATCTATCAGCTTTTGAGATGAGAACTCCATTTAACACGGCAGAAAAAATGGGAGTTTACTCTTGAATACGGAAGGGGAGTACTATGAAACTAATAAATAAGGAATCCTATCAACTTGGGGTCAATCGAGGGAGAGACTTCAGAATTTTATTTCTGTGCTTTTGTCTCTTTGATTTTTACGGTTTGTTTTTTGAGGCTTTGGAAGGGATTAATCTGGTTGGTTCTTATGCCACGACGCTGCTGGCATTTTCCTATTTTACTACGGGCTTTGGAAGGAGAGCGCTGGTAGGAACTATTTTTGATATTCTCTGCCGTATTTTCCCAAGCCTCTATTCCTCCGCTGGGGCAGTAGGATTCATATGGGGAATGAATATCCTTTATTATGCGTCCATACTTCTTTTCGCAAAGTATGCTTTAAGCAAAATAGAGGATCAAAAAATATATTCGTGTGCCTATTTTTTTGCATTGATGTCTTTTACTTTTCTCATTCCGTCCACATGCTATTATGACGGTGCCATGGGGAAAGTGGATTTTTTCCAAATGGCGCTTGGATTGTTTCAAATATATCTCCTGATGGAGCAAAAGTTCGAGTGGGTTACTGTCCCGATTACGGTGATCAATACGCTTTTCCATGAGGGTTATGTCCTTATGACATTCTGCGCTGTGCTGATTGTTATCTTATTTCGCGCTGTCAACAGCCAAAATGAAAAGGGAAAGTATTGGGCAATTTTTGCGCTCAACATTGCTGCCTGCGGAATTACGGCTGCCCTTTCTCTTTTGGCAACCAAAGCGGGGACAGTAGAGAATTTTAATGCTGCTTACGGAAAAGCGGAATTGCTGCATCCATACGGATGGGTGCATAACAATCTGTTGACCATGATGGCCGGCTATTCTCCAAGCCCGGAGTTCAACACAGATGACAGCATAATCGTAGCTAGAAATCTGAAAGAACTCCCATTATTTCTTGCCCTCTTTATTCCCGCCTTTCTCGTTTTTGGAAGAGGGCTTTTGAATCTTATCAAGTTTTCAGATAAAAAGAGTCTTGTATTGCATATAGTGGCGATTTTCCTGGGACCGATCTTGGTCGGTGTGGAATATATCAAATATTGTGATTATGGCCGCTATTTGCTTTGGCTCGTATTTTATTATTTTGTAGTCTTTCTTGCCTTTACGGCGATGGATGATGAAGCAGCTAAACGTGCATTGG
>JAZUFG010000079.1:0-39491 GCA_045640565.1 Oscillospiraceae bacterium
CCTGATCTTTCATTATTAGGACCTCCTTGATATATTTTCGTTGGGTTGGCGAACCTCAACTTCAAATATATCAAGGAGTTTTTATTCTGTCCATAGCTAAAGCTTTTTGACCACTGGCAAAGCCAGTGGTTGCCATATGAATCCAAACTCCCCCACGGCAGCGCCGCGGGGGAGTTTTTTTCACCCTGTCACGGATTCTTTTCGATGGCATCGATCAGCGCGTTTGTAAGATGCTGGAATTTGGAGGCTTCCGCCTCGGCAGAAAGCAAGACATAATCGCTTCCGTCATCAATGAAGGCTCTTGTTTTGAAGATCCCCTCATCAATATACCCGATGAAAGCAAGGTTGAGATCATTTCGGAACATCACATCGCCCCGGAGAAGATCGTAGCTTTCCCCGTAAAGGGAAATAATTTCCTCCGCTTCCCATCCGCCCTCGGCAAGGGCGGAATACTCTTCCTCCGAGACAGCATCCGTCAGATCCGGCTCAAGGATCTCGGTCGGGAACTCATCCTTGGAAAACTCTCGGATCCGAAGCGTCGGCAGCCGGTCATTTTCCGTAAGATATTCCCGATCAAAGGCCAGCGGACTGCCCGTTTTCTCCTCCCCGGCGTATTCGCGAATCATGCGGATGGAGAGATCGCCGGAACCGAAGGGAAGAAGTTCCGTTTTGAACACCGTGCAGACTTCCAGGAAATTCCCGGCGGACTCATAGATGTATGCCTGAACAACGGAATGCTCTTCCCCGGCGGATTCATAGTAATTCAAAACCGCGGCAGGAACATCCCGGTCGGTCAGCATATTGCAGAATATATTGCGTTCGGCCGCCAGCTTCTGCCCGAATTCTTCCAGGGAAAGCCCCTCTTCCTTGGGAAAGCTGTAAACATATACATCCGCAAGACCGCTCTTGTCTGTGTAGATCCCGATCAGACCTTCTCCGGCATTTTTGGGGATTTTTTCGGCAGTATATTCCCCGTCGAGCATCCAGACCGGCAGATCCTCTCCAAGCGAAATTTCCGTGACGGAATCCGCCTTGCCGCAGCTGCTCAGACAAAGGGCAAAAATCAGCACTGCCGCCGCACAGAGCCATGCTTTCCGTTTTTTCATAAAAATCCGCCTTTCTGTTTTTTGCTTTGCCTTCTCTTCCGTTTTTCACTTAAGGCCGAACTCCCCCACTTTGGCTGCCGAAAAATGGCTTTTCAAAGCTTCCGAAGGCCGGGATTTCCGGGACCCTTTCTACTCTCTGACTGTCTTTTTCTGCGACATTTCCACGACATTTTTTATCCACTTTTTTCTGTCCTTTTTCGGGGACTCCAAAATAGACCGGTCTATGAAAAAAGTCCCTTTTTTTCTTGGAGATTTTACACAGATATGAACACCGAAAATGCCTTATTTTTCAAGGGAAACAGCAATCCGAAAGATTGGAAAATCGGCTGAATTCCGCGAAACCAAACGGATACCGTTTTCGGCTGTTTTTCGATTTTTGCAAAACGGTTCCTTTTTATTTTTTTCCGTTTTTTCACCCTCATACATATCCTAGCAAAAAGCCCGGGGCAAAATCAAACGCATGCAGAAACTTTTCATTTTTTCCAAAAGAGAAACCGGGAATATTTTATTAAATTATCTCGCATCTATTATAATTGAATTGCGATTTGCTATTCAATACGCTCATGATTATACCACTGAAAAGGCGGTGATACAACACCGCCTGCGTTACCAAAGACTTATCCTCTGTTACATCCAGCGCTTATAAAGCCATCCGCCATATCAAGAAGAGACCTGTGGATATCGTCGTGGGTACACATTCCCGCTTCGAGGAACGGAAAATGATTCCGTCGGTAGAAAACGAGGTTTTCCGCAAGGGGGTTTTGCTCTATGGTTGATGAAGCGCAAGCGTGATAGAGTGCGCTGAGACAATTCTTACATGGGCAGAAGAGATTATTTAAACATATTATCCGGAGCTGCAAGATTTGATGTCTTGCAGCTCTTCACTTTTCCCACGGCACTGCTGTGCATATTATTTGACATATAAGATAAAATATGTTACACCTATGCTATAGTTTTTTAAGAAAAGGAAAATTGAAATATAGAAAATGAACCGTATTATTTATAACAAATCCATCCCAACAAGCGAACTTTACGATGTTGTCGTTTGCGGGGGCGGTCCTGCCGGAATAGGTGCTGCCGTTGCAGCTGCGGAAAGCGGAGCAAAAACGGCTCTTATCGAGCGTTTCAGCTTCCTCGGCGGAATGGCTACCGCAGGATATGTGAATCCCATGAGCGAGTTTGCATATAACGGCAGACGCATCAGCGGCGGCATCCCTTGGCGCTTTGCCAATGAGATGGTCGAAATGGGCGGCGCAAGAATTGAAGAGCCCAGATGCAACATCTCTTTCAATCCCGAAATATATAAGCTCGCCGCATACAGAATGGTCAGCAGAGCAGGAGTTGATCTCTACATGAACTCCTATCTTTCCGACTGTATTATGGAAGGCAAAAAAATAACCGCGGCCATTCTCGTCAACAAATCCGGAATGCTCGCGGTTCAGGGGAAATATTTTATTGATGCAAGCGGCGATGCAGATCTCTCCAACTTTGCGGGTGTCCCTATGCTGCCCCAGATTCGGCAGTGCCAGCCTGCCTCGCTCTGCTTCTGCCTTTCCGGGGTCGACACGGGCACCGAACGCATGCACATCATCCACCAGAAGAATCATCGCTTCAACCATCAGGCCGGATTCGTGAGGGACATGCTGTTTGAGCTTCGGGAAAAGGGCATGGACATCCCTCAGTTCGGCGGACCTTGGCTGGCAAGCACCATGGACGACGGATGCATAACCGTAAACCTCACAAGATCCGCCGTGGATGCAAGCGACAACGAGCAGCTGATAAAGGCCGAAGCCAAGATGAGAGAAAGCGTTTTCCTGCTTGTCAAACTCATGAAGGAGAATATCCCCGAGTTCAAAAACTGCGCTATTACATCCATTGCATCAACCGTCGGTATCCGCGAAAGCCGCCGCGTGGAGGGCCTTCATATACTCACCGGAGAGGAATATGTCCATGCGTATAAGTTCCGCGATTCCGTCGCACGCGCATGTCATCCGGTTGATATTCATCTTCCGAACAATGAGGGGCAGGCGCTTACCTTCCCGGATGATGCGGGCTTCATCCCTCTTCGCTGCCTGATGACAAAAGAATTCCCCAACCTTTTGGTTGCCGGCCGTATTGTTTCTGCGGATGCTGACGCATTTGCCGCCATACGCGTTCAGGTGCCTTGCATGGAAACCGGGCAGGCTGCAGGTGCTGCGGCGGCCATCTGTGTCCAGAGCGGAAACATCCCCGTTCAGCAGGTCGACAGCAATCTGGTGGTTCAGGCTGTACGCGACTTTGGATCCTGCGTCTGATCCTGCGCTATCTTTTGCTGCATATTAAGGGGAAGGATAGCGGCCCTGCAGTTTCAAAATAACGTTTTATGCGAATTGTTGCAAAAATCTTTATTCCGATTCCGGTGTATTGGATGATATTTCCAATATGCGCTCTTTGACCCTTGGCGATGCCGAACGCGACGCAATGAATGCGCTCCTTGCAAATTATGTTGAAATGACGATTCCTCTGGCCGATATTCAGCGGCCTGTCGGCGTATCGCTCAACCCATGACACCCGGATAGAAAATCCGAAAGTTTTCTCCAAACAAAGGCATATAAAAACAGCAGGAGGTTTGCACAGTGCAAACCTCCTTGTTCTTTATAAAGCGGCCAAGGGGACTTCTCGCCTGCGGGCTCGGTCCCCTCGCGGGTCTGACAGGTCTCGCCTGCGGGCTCGGTCCCCCTCGCGTTCTGACAGTCCACCGGACTGTCATTCATTACGCTCGGGCCGCTTCGCTACACCGGACTGTCATTCATTACGCTCGGGCCGCTTCGCAACACCGGCATGTCATTCAACACCGCTCGGCCGCTTCGCTTCCCCTTGGCCGGTTTTCGGCCGCTTCGCTTCCCCGTGGCCGGTTTTGATTAAAGGAGTTTTCCGTTTCGGACGGTCTCGTCGCCATAGAGATAAACCGACGAAATGCGGACCATATCGTCGCAGAGGATCAGGTTGGCAATTTTCCCGGGCTCCAGGCTTCCGACCTTATCGTCAATTCCCAGCATTTTGGCGGGATTTGCGGAGGCCATGCGAATTGCCTGGCAAATGCCGTAGCCGGCATGGGCCATCAAATTTCTGCAGGCATTCTCCAGAGTCAGATGGCTTCCCGCCAGATGCCCCTCATAGTCGTAATTCAGGTCCGGTCCCCAGGCAATGCCCTCTGCTTCATTATTCTTGAATTTTTCCGGGTCTGCGGGCATGCAGTCCGTGATCAGAATGATCTTTTCCACACCCTTTGTATGAACGACGGTTTTGATCATATCCGGCGGAACATGTACGCCGTTTTGGTCGCAAATCAATTCCGCATAGATCTCCGGATGATAGAGGGTGTATTCATCGCAGCCCGCTCCGATACAGCCCTGGGCAAAGCCCGGCGCCTTTCCGGAATCGCAGTGGTGGGTCTGGTTTTTGACGCCGTATTTCTGGACGCGCCTGCACTCTGCCGCAGTGGCGAGAGAGTGGCCCAGGGAGAAGATGGCCTTCGGGTCTTCCTCATGAAGATAGGCCATAAATTCATCGATTCCCTTTCTGGCAGGGTCAATCGCCCACACCCGGGCGAAGCCCTTCAGCGCGCTGACCAGGGGAGCATACTCTTCCTTCCGGATATCTCCGTGCCATTTGATATATTTCTGATTGCTTCCACCGCCGCTCATGTAGGGCCCTTCCATATAGAGGCCGTCCATGATCCGGCCGGTGCCGGATTTGGAAAGCTCCCGAATCATTTCCGCACCGTGAAGCATCTCTTCCAGTGTCAGATTGCAATAAAAGGTAGGAAGAACCGTGGTCTCGCCGTGCTGCACAAAATGATCGCAGCATTCCTTCGGATTCTTTGCAAAAAGATAATCCTCCGAGCCGTGATTGTGGATATCAATGAGGCCGGGAGCCAGATAGAGCCCCCCGGCATCCACCGTTTCCGTGCCTGCCGGAATCGTCAGGTCCTCTTTTCTGCCCACTTCCAGAATCCGCCCGTTTTCAAAAATCAGGGTACCGTCCCAAAGAATGCTGTCCTCAAAGAGGATCTTTGCATTTGTAATTGCAGTCTTCATGCGCACCAACCTCTCAAATTCTCTTTTATTTGGTTTCTGCCCTTACTTTACCCACTAACTTCCGGACATTTCCGGCCTCACCCCAGAGCATACCGGCAGCATGCGCGTCCTCCGGGAAGAGAATGCAGACCATGCCCTTACGCATGACCAGGGCCTGATAATCCGGCTCCGGCTTTGCCAGGAGCAGGTCTGTCTCGGGGTCATAAGCTTGGGTTATCCTGCTGAGGGTGCGGACATCACTCACGCCGATTTCTTCCGTTCCCTCCAGCATGACCATAACATCGATGTATTTTTTATGGGCCTCCATCTGGGATTCCGCAGGCGTTTTCGTGAGATATTCCACGGAATTGATAAACGCGTTCTGCCCGTCTACCAAGGTCTTCCCCGCAATAAAATCAGAAGCATATTTCTCCTGCAGGGCCGAAAAGATCCCGGGGAAATGGGAGTTCAGCGCAGCATAATCCTGCAGATGGTCCACTGTGGTAAGAATCATAGGCCGCCTCCTTGACGGAAAATTTCATTCTCCCCATAATTATAGCTATCTATCTCAAATTGTCTATGACTGAATTTGCCAACCGTTTCTCATTTTTGTCGTAAAATCATAGAGCAGGGACTTTCTTCCCCAAAAAGGAAAGCCGGGATGGCAGATCCCGGTTTTCCAAAGGACGCTTCCTTATTCGTCCTGATAGGCGTAAGTCTTATAATCCTCTTTGAAAAGGTCATTGATTTCGCTCAGGATCTTCCGGACCAGAAGGTCTCCGCCCTCGTGGCCGACCTGACCGGAGGCAACAAAGGCAGAATAATGGCCGTGCTTTTCGGCCTTTTCCGTGGGCAAATATCCCTCTTTGCCGCAGCATTGCTGGACCAGGAAGGACTGTTCGCAGAGCTGGCGGGCTTTCACCTTGTTGCCATAATCCAGGAAGAGCTCAAAGGGGCAGCTGGCAAAGGCAACGGATCCCATTCGGACCACATGGACCTCGGTATCCACGCTCTCCACGCTTTCCTGAAGACTGCAGCGCTTCACGACGCCCATATACTTCTGAAGCCTGGCCACATCCCGATAGTCAATGTCCCCATCCTTCTCGCGAATATAGGCCTTGATCCTCTCCTGGGCCTCCTCGTTCTCCCCGTCGGTGACCCGGCGAAGGGGAAGCTGCAGGTCAAAGACCCGGTGCTCAAAGCGAATATCCGTCTGCCGGGGGCTGATGCCGTCTTCCCAGGCATCTTCCACTGCCCGGGCGACCCGGCGCCCTGCCTTTTTCATGCCCTGAATATCAAACATGGAGGGGTCTGCCAGGCGAAGGGGCGGATGATCCCGCTCAATATTGGGGTCGTGGACATCTGTATCCGGGTTGACCCAACGGACCAGGTCCACGGGGCATTGGTCTCCCGCAGGGCCGCATAAGGCCAGAACAAAGAGGTCTTCTCCGAAATATTTCCGGAGGAGGACCTTCGTTTCTCCCCAAAAGTCCGGGGAAACAAAGAGGCGGTGCTGCACACACTGGGCAGGGCAGGCCAAATTGACCACAACGCCGGTGAGCTTATCGTTCTCATCAAAGACATAAAGCAGCTCAACACCGGAATCATTTCCGCCCTCCACCTCTGTGAAGGTTGCGGTGTTGGAATTGCCCCACATCTTTGCCGTGCCGTCCGAATAATCCACCCGGCGGCAGAGGCCCACTGCTGCACGGTCAAAGGCATTGGAGAAGGTCGCTGCCTTTCTCTTTTCCCAGGCCTTCAGCGCAGCCCGGGCAACGCCGCTGCTGGCAAGGCGGAAGCCCTCTTCCTTTGTCATAATATCTGCGCTTTCCGTAATGGGCGCTTTTTCAATATAGTTCTGGCCGGGCTTCAGATAGCTTTGGATCTGCTTCCGCATGATCGCAATGGGCTCGCCGGTCTGGGTCCGAAAACCGCCGCCGGGAGCATAGCCCGTATGGGTGTGGATCGCATGGATCATGACCTTTTTGGGGTCCAGCCCCAGCTGATTGCCCTCCAGCAAGCGGCGGCATTCCAGGATAAAATCCCAGGGAACGCTGGGCAGATCACAGGAAACCATGACCATCTGATCCCCATCACATTCCACTGCCATGGCCGTAACGGTCAGAGGCTTTTCCACATACTCGGAAATCCGCTCCGCAAACTGTCCTGCCAAGGAAATTCGCTTATCGGGCGTGATATTCTCTTCTGCCCATCCTATTTTGATCTTTGCCACGGTATAACCTCCCGTTTCTTTAATAAGGGTAGTTTTTTCTTTGAATCCGAAGGACTGCCAGCGTAACCAGGAATACCAGGAATTCCGCCAAGGGCATCGAAAGCCAGATCCCATCACTGCCCCAAATGAGCGGCAGAAGGAAAACGGCTGCCAATTGGAAAACAAAAATACGCAGGGCGGAAAGGCTGCCGGAAATCAGGCCGTTATTGAGGGATGCAAAAAATCCGGAGCCGAAAATATTGATCCCCGCAAAAAGATAGGACACGGAATAAATCTGCAGAGCACGGACGCTGATTTTGAGAAACTCCGCATCATAGCCCGCAAAAACCTTTGCCACGGGAAGGGCTGTCAGCTCCGAAAGGGCCGTCATAACCGCAGAAGTCACGGTGATCAGGAAAACGCTCTTCCGAAAAAGGCTCTTCAGCTCCTTGCTGTTCCCTGCGCCGTAGGCAAAACTGAAAACCGGGCCGACACCCATAATATAGCCCAGATAGACAGAGACAAAAACAAAATTGACATACATAATGATGCCATACGCCGATACGCCGAACTCTCCCAAATAGCGCATGAGCTGAATGTTGTAAACAATATTCACCAGGGACATTGCAACATTCGTTATAAAATCTGCCATGCCATTGCTCGCTGCGCGAAGGAGCTCCCGGGGCATAAAGGAGGTCTTTCCCAGCCTGAGGGGACTTGTCCGGGAAAAGCGAAAAAAGAAGAGCGGCCCGATTCCGCCTATACACTGCCCGATACAGGAAGCTGCTGCCGCGCCGGCAACACCCCAGCGCAAAACCGCAACAAAAAGCCAGTCCAAAATCATATTGGAAATGCCTGCTACCAGGGTAAAGGCCAAGCCCAATCTGGGGCGCTCTGCCGTAATAAAGAGGCTTTGGAAGGCGTACTGCAGCATAAAGGCCGGAAGGGTCAAAAGAAATATGCGGCCGTAAAGAACGCTGATCTCCTGCAGTTCTCCCTTTGCTCCCATACGGTGGGCCACACCGGGCAGGAAGGCCTGAGCAAGAACCGTCAGGATCAATCCGGCGGCAATGATGACATATATCAGCAAAGAGAATATCCGATTTGCCCGCTCCTGATCCCCTTGGCCCCGCACCAATGCCACCAAAGCCGAACCGCCCACGCCGAAGAGAGAGCCCAGGGCAGAAAAAATCATACAGTAGGGGAATATTAAATTCAGGGCCGCGAAGGCTGTCTCACCCACTACATTGGAGATAAAAAGCCCGTCCACCACGCTGTAAATAGATGTAAACAGCATCATTGCCGCAGAGGGAAGCGCAAAGCGGATCAGGCGGCCGTAAGAAAAGTGATCTGAAAGATGTATCTTTGTTTTTGCCATTGAGCTGGTTTCCTTGTCTGTTTTCCCTGATATTTTATCCGATTCTGCCCTTTTCCGCAAGAAGGTTTCCGAAAAAGAGATTGCTTTTTCCTCCGAAGATTGGTAAACTAACCGGGAAATAAAAATGTGCCTGCCGGACTTCTGCAGGCATATAAGGAGGATCTTATGAAATTCTTAACCTTTGGTGAAATCATGCTCCGCCTGAAGGGCCCCGGCACGGAACGCCTGCTGACCAATCATTTCCTGGAAGCCACCTTTGGCGGCGGTGAAGCCAATGTGGCCGTTTCCCTGGCCAACTATAACCAGGATGTTGCCTACCTGACCGTTCTTCCCATGAAGAACAACCCCATTACCGATGCCTGCATCCGGGAACTCCGGGGCTATGGTGTGGACACCAGCCGCATTGTAGACGGCGAAGGCCGTTTCGGCGTCTACTACGTTCAGGGCGGTGCCAACCAGCTGCCCAGCACCGTCACCTATGACCGCGCCTATTCCGCTATCGCCCTGGCAAAGCCCGGCGACATTGATTGGGACAAAGCCTTCAAGGACATCAGCTGGTTCCATATCACCGGTATCACCCCCGCCATCTCCGAGACCGCTATGCAGCTCTCCCTGGATTCCGTGAAGGAAGCCAAGAAGCGGGGCATTACCGTTTCCTGTGACCTGAACTATCGGAAGAATCTTTGGAAGTACGGCAAAAAAGCCTCTGAGGTCATGCGGGAGCTGGCAAACTATGTGGATGTGGCCATCGCCAACGAAGAGGATGTGCAGAAGGCCCTGGAAATCACCACCGATGTGGTGGTAGAATCCGGCGAGCTGGACCGCAGCAAATATAAGGCTCTGGGCGACAAGGTTTTGGCTGCCTATCCCAACATGAAGATGATCGCCATTACCCTGCGGGAATCCAAGTCCGCAGATTCCAACGGCTGGGCTGCCTGCCTGAATGACCGGGAGAATTTCTATGTTTCCAAGCGCTACATGATCTCCGATATCGTGGACCGGGTCGGCGGCGGCGACAGCTTTGCGGGCGGCCTTCTCTTTGGCCTGACCAACTATGAAAGCCGTCAGCAGGCTCTGGAGTTTGCCGTTGCTGCTTCCTGCCTGAAGCATTCCATTGCCGGCGACTACAACCGCGTCAGCATTTCCGATGTGGAAAAGCTCATGGGCGGGGATGGGACCGGCCGCGTCCAGCGTTAAGTTCCGGGACGGGGGCAAGGAAACTCGGAACCGTCAAAATGAAGTTATTATTTTTGTCCTTTTCCAAGTGGGTCCTTTTCCGGGCCCACTTCTTTTTTGGGTAATAAGGTAACTTCGTTGTATTTGAATCATTTTGACTTACTGCAGAACTTTCGCCCTAGCGTACCAACGTACGCCGACGGACGAAAGTTCTTTGTCTTCCGGGCTTCCTTGCCCCCGGTTAAATAAATAAGCCCGGAACCGTTAAAAAAGTTATAGTTTAAGCTTTATCAAGTGAGTCCTATTCCGGGGCTCACTTGTTTTTTTCGTGAACCCACTGTTTTAATAATGTAACTTCGTTATGTTTATATTTTTTGACTTACCGCAGAACTTTCGGGCTTCCTTGCCCCCGGTTATATAAACAAGCCCGGAACCGTCAAAAAGAAGTTATTATTCTTTGTCCTTTTCCAAGTGGGTCCTTTTAGGCGCCAATAAAGGATTTTCACAAGAAGATTTTTATTGATGTCCTCAAGCGGTGCTCAACAGAAGAAAAAAGGTTACATGATTGGATTCCCTTTCATGTAGCCTTTTTTAGTCTATTCTAATATCTGCCGAATAAACCGCCCTGCGGTTTATTTCCGTAACATATGCCGCGTTATTCCGTAAAAGGATTAAAATGGGTGCTTATATTGATAGCAGATTCATTACCATGGCAACCATAATATCTTTTTCCTTAGGATCTGATTCCGCAATCATCAGTGTGATAGCAACTAAGGCACCATCACTGATGACCTTATGCCCGCCTTTAAAGAGAATGTGATTTCGGTTCAGGAATTCCAGAAACAGAGATGCGGCGATTCTCTTGCAGCCGTCAGCGAAAGGGTGATCCTTGATCATAAAATACAGCAGATTGGCCGCCTTTTCCTCTGCGGAGGGATATACGTCGCTTCCGAATACATTCTGGTAAACCGCAGCAAGAATTCCTTCTACTTTTCCCGGTTCTTTCTCCACACCAAATACATCGGATTTGAAAGTATCTTCCATGGCATCCACCATAGCGCGGCATTCGGTATAGGTAATCCGGTAGGCAGGTTTAGTTCCGGCAGGTTTTTCCAGTGCCTGATGATCGTAGTTATCCAGCAGCGAAAGTGCCTGTGTGTATTGATTGACAGCCTGCAGCACCTCTGTTTCATTGATTTCCATTGCAGATACCAGCATTTTTGCCTGGATCTCTACGGTTTTTTGCAGGGCGTCTAATCTTTTTTCATTGACGGCATAGCCTTTCAGCATATACGATTTCAGCACGGAGTTTGCCCATTTTCTGAACGCAATGCCGCGTTTGCTGTTGACCCGGTATCCCACAGACAAAATCATATCCAAATTATAGGTCTTGGGTTTTCTTCCTCCGGTACTTTTATCGGAAATTCCGATAGAAGTCTGATCCAGTTCTCCGGAAGACAGAATATTGCTGATATGCTCGCTCACTGTTGCCTGATTGACATCATACAATAATTCAATCTGCTTTTGTGTCAGCCACACAGTTCCTTCTTCCGGGCTAAACTGAACATTGATATTCAATTCACCGTCTGTATAGACAACAATTTCTTTCTTAGCAGTCATGGGTACGCTCCTTATATCTCAATTTTTCCGCTCATCAGCCTTGGGAGCAAGCAGTCACATGATGTTGACGACGCAATAATGCTTTTATTGAGAACAGTTATTTTTATAATGTCGGATTACTCGCTTCCTTAAAATTTGCAAGCAATTCGTTTGCTCAGAATAAGTTGATAACTTTCCCGGCACGAACAGGACTTAACTTTTGCTGTGCTGCGCCGCAGCAAGATTATTCATTTCATGTGCTTTCAATATAGCGTTATTATAATTCAAATATATGAACAATTCTATCCCTTACGGAAATTTTCGTTCTGTGAGAGATTCTTCGTTCAAAACGGAGGCTTATTTCCATTGTGAAAGTTTGCGAAGCAAAATCTCCGCACACAATCCGGAAAATTTTCGCCCCGGCGGAAATGCCGGGCAGGGTGCCTGCTTCTTGCGTTTTTTCTGAAAATCCGCTATAATACCGCCAGTTTATTTTTAGGAAAGGAAACTCCATGGAATCCATCAATCGGCAAATCGCTTTGGAATTAAACGCCCCACAGGCTTATGTTGACAATGTTATCTCTCTTTTAGACGAGGGGAACACCATCCCCTTTATTGCCCGTTATCGGAAGGAGCTTCACGGCTCCATGGATGACGGCACCCTCCGTACTTTGGAAGAGCGGCTGAGCTACCTCCGGAACCTAGAGGCAAGAAAAGAAGAGATCCTCCGTTCCATTGAAAACCAGGGAAAGCTGACAGAAGAGCTCGCCTCTTCCGTTCATGCGGCCGTTACATTGGCAGAGGCTGAAGACCTCTACCGCCCCTATAAACAAAAGCGGAGGACCCGCGCCACCGTGGCCAAAGAAAAGGGATTGGAACCTCTGGCAGAGACTATTTTTGCTCAGAACCAGGATATGCCCGCCCCGGAAGAGTTGGCCAAGAACTATCTCAATGAAGAAAACGGTGTAAACAGCATAGAAGACGCGCTGCAGGGCGCTGCCGATATCATTGCCGAAGAAATCTCCGACGATGCCGAGATCCGCAAAAAGCTCCGCGCTTCCATGCAGCAGCGCAGTGAGGTGGAGACAAAGGCCGTGAAGGAAGACGAGGAAAGCGTTTACCGGAACTATTATGATTTCCGGCAGTCTGTCTCCCGCATTGCGGCACATCAGGTCCTGGCGATCAACCGGGGTGAGCGTGAGGGCTTCCTGAAGGTTGACTTGAACACGGGACGGGACGAAATGCTCCAACTGGTCCGCCGCAGCACTGTGCGCCCCGGCAGCCCTGCCATGGAATTCGTAAAAGCTGCTGCAGAAGACAGCTATGATCGGCTGATCGCCCCTTCCATGGACCGGGATATCCGCTCTCTTTTGACCGACGCTGCCAATGACAGCGCTATCCGCAACTTTGCTTTGAATCTCCGGCCTCTTCTCATGCAGCCTCCTGTGAAGGGCAAAGTAACGATGGGCCTGGACCCCGGCTATCAGCACGGCTGCAAAGTTGCCGTTGTGGATGGGACCGGAAAAGTTCTGGATACTACCGTTGTCTATCCCACCTTCGGAGAGCGGAAAAAAGCAGAAGCCATCGCTGTCCTGAAAAAAATGATCCTGAAGCATGGGGTCCGGCACATCGCCATCGGAAATGGCACCGCCTCCCGGGAAACAGAGGCCATGACTGTCGAGCTCATTCGTGAAACGCCCGGCGTCAGCTATATGATCGTAAATGAAGCCGGAGCTTCCCTCTATTCCGCTTCCAAGCTGGCAGCCGAAGAATTCCCGGACTATGATGTGAACCTTCGCTCCGCCGTATCCATTGCCCGGCGCCTGCAGGATCCCCTGGCCGAGCTGGTCAAGATCGACCCCAAGGCCATCGGCGTAGGGCAATACCAGCATGATCTCCCGGAAAAGCAGCTGGATGACGCCCTGGGCAATGTGGTGGAAGACTGCGTCAACGCTGTCGGCGTGGACCTGAACACAGCCTCTCCCTCCCTTCTCAAGCAGGTTTCCGGCCTGAATGCGACGATCGCCAAAAACATCGTCAAGTACCGGGAAGAAAACGGAATCTTTACCTCCCGGAATCAGCTCCTGAAGGTCCCCAAGCTCGGACCCAAAGCCTATCAGCAGTGTGCCGGTTTCCTCCGCGTCCCCGAAAGCAAGAATGTTCTGGACAATACCGGGGTCCATCCGGAAAGCTATGACGCCGCCAAAAAGCTCCTGACCCTCTGCGGCTATGACGAGGGCGCCGTCCGCCGGGGCGAGCTTGCCCTTCTCCCCACGAAATTCAAGCTGGTTGAGCAAAAGGCTGCCGCCTACTGCGGCGCCGGTCTGCCCACCCTGCAGGATATTGTGAACGAACTGATGAAGCCAGGCCGGGATCCCCGGGACGAGCTGCCCGCTCCGATCCTTCGGACAGATGTGCTGGAGCTCAAGGACCTGAAGCCCGGTATGGTGCTGACGGGAACCGTGCGGAATGTTATCGACTTTGGTGTCTTTGTGGATATCGGTGTCCATCAGGACGGTCTGGTCCATATTTCCCGGGTTTGCGATAAATTCATTAAGCACCCCTCCGAGGTCGTTTCCGTCGGAGATGTGGTGAAGGTCGCTGTTCTGGAAGTGGACGAAAAGCGCAAGCGCATCGCTCTTACTATGAAAAATCTGCCGAAGGAATCCTGACATTCCCTCAACAAAAGAAAAGCGCCTCTGCCTGTTCCCAAAAAGGGGCAGACAGAGGCGTCTTTGTGCTTCCGTGAGCTTTTATTCCGGGACTTCATCCATTCTCCCGTTGTTGATGGCATCCTCGATCCAGATCCGAAGGCCCTGAATAGAGCGGTCGATCCTATTCAGCTTTTCCAGAATTTCATCAAAATCTCTCCGTTCAAAATCATTGACCCGACCGTCCACGGAAATTTCGATCAGGCGGTTTTTCTCCGCCTCCATGGCATTGAGGGAAGCCAGGATCTCTACGGTGATCTGTGCAAAATTGGTCAGTTTCGCCTCCGGGACATACTTTTCCCCGATGGGACATTCATGGGTGCAGTAGTAATTGCAGAGCTCCGGATTCTGATATGCTCCCTCCATGGCCAGCACCTCATCCGGGTGGGGAAAGGCTCTGTCGCTCTCAATTTTCTCAATCCGGTCCGCAGAAACAAAACCCAAAAGCTCTGCGGCGGCATCACGGGTCAGCCCCCGCTCTTCCCGGCTCTGCTGGTAAATATTTTTATTTTCTTTCACGGAACGCTTTCCCATAATTATCTCCTTCCACGCTTTCGGAGTGACATAACGAGCGCCAAGATGAGCAAAAGAAATGCCACAGCAAAAATCACTCCGACAACCACATAGACCGGCCCGACCTTTTCCGGGTTTTCATAGCTTTCGGAATAAACCTCTTCCGCCAGTTCCTGTCTCTCCTGCTCTTTGGCCTTTTCGGCCGCAGCAGCCGCTTCTTCCGCTTTTGCCCGCTCTTCTGCCTTCCGGGCTTCCTCCGCGAGGCGCGCTTCCTCTGCCTGCCTGGCAGCCTCTTCCTCGGCAGCCTTCTCTGCCTGCTCCGCGTAGGTCAGGACATTCTCAAACATGTCCTTCTTTTCCCGGTCCGGGCCGACAGTGCTTCTGAAAAGGCCATATTCACGGGGACTGTAATCCAAAAGCTGATCACAGCGGCTCACGGATTTGAGCCATTGAGGATAATAGGTCCCCATCTGAGACTCATGGCAGGGGAGGCCCAGCTTTTGTGTCACCTCAAAGGCCGTTTTGCCGCCGAAATGCTCCAGCGGCTGATCCCAATCCATTACAATGGCATTCTCTCCGTAAAGGTGAAGATAGGTCTTGGGCGTATCCCACACGCCATACTGCTCTGCCGATTCCGGATATGCTGCCGGATCTTGAGCGATCTCCACTGCCTCAGCCAGGCAATCCGCATAGATTTTATGCTGGCCGTGGCCGTATTCCCCGTTCAAATCGTGGCCTACTGCCACCTGGGGCTTGAAGCGGCGAAGCTGCTCCGTGACATAAGAGATCACATCTTCCCGGCTATAACCGTTGCCTGCCAGCGCCGTGTAGCAGGCGGCCAGATCATCCACCCGGAAATCCGGGAAGGGCCCGAAAACAGGGTAGGTCCGGACTCCGACAGCCCAAAGGCCGTTCAGCATCTCATGCATCCGGTTTATATTGTTATTCTGATGACCGGTGAAATAACAGACCTGAACCTGATAGCCCAGCTCCCCGGCATAATAGGGAAGCAAACCGGCAAAGAAAATCTGGTCGTCATCTCCGTGGGTGGAAAAAAGAACCAGATCCGTTTCCCCATCCATGGGCTCTTCCCAGTTCTGAACAGAGGCAGGAAGCTCTCCCGCAGAATAGGCTGTCAGCTCCCCTAAGCTCTGGCCCCCTTTTTCAAAGGAAATGACCAGCTCCTTGCAGGGGTGCCCAAAAAGCTCCTCCAGATCCAAAAAAGCATGGATAAAGCCGTTATCGCAAAGGACTTTTTCTCCGCTGCTGCTGTCCTCCAGAGAATACGCTTCCGGGGGTGTCACGAAGAAAAGATAGAGGGAAGAGATCTCTTCCTCCGAGGAAACCGTCAGCTTGCCGTTTTCTGCTGCGTTCTTATAATCATAGTCGTAGCCATTCTTCAAAAAGGCGGTGTCTCCAAAGGCATCACCCTCTAAAAGAAGGGCTGAAGAAAGATTCTCGGCCTCCTGCGCAAAGGCTGCCGTAACGAGAACTGCCAGCACTGCCCCTATGAGAAGAATTCTGAGGACTGTTCTTTTCATTCTGCTTCCTCCGGAAGAATTTGATCTGCTGCTGTCTTGATATCCCCCAACATATAGAGAGAACCGAATGCCAGGATCGCTGTATTTTCATCTGCAAGGGCACAGGCCTCTTTCACGGCCTCCTCAGCGGAGAGGAAAGCTCTTGCCTTCGCTCCGCCATCCCGCAGATGGCTTGCCAAAGCCTCTGCCTCCAGCCTACGGGGGCTGGAAGGCGTGATGCAGAGGAATTCCGAAATATACGGCAGGAGCGGACGGTACATCTCTCCATAATCTTTATCTGCCAAAACGCCGGTAATTGCCAGTATTTTATTATCCGCAAGATAGTCCCGGATATTCGCCTTCAATGCTTCCAGACATTGGGGATTGTGGCCTCCGTCAATGATAAACAGGGGCTTCCTGCGGAGGATCTCAAAACGCCCCGGCCAGGAAACCCGGCGAAGTCCCTCCCGGACAGCTTCTTCCGAAATCTTCCAGCCCCGCTCCCTGAGACTGTCCGCAATCTCCAATACAACGGCCGCATTACGGAGCTGGTGCTCCCCCAAAAGCGGCAGGAAAAGATTCTTTCGCCCGCCGCAGTCAAAGGTCTGCCCTTCCAAAGAATGGCTCAGGGGCCGAAGACTTTCAAAATCTGCCTTGCGAAGGCTCAAATGCCGCTCTTTGCAGATACGGGAAAAGACCGCTTCCACACCGGGTGTTCCCCGATAGACAACGGCCCTGCCGCCTTCCTTAAAAATCCCCGCCTTGGTTTCGGCGATTTTTTCCACGCTGTCTCCCAAATACTCCGTGTGGTCCAAGCCGATGTTCGTAATAACGGCAAGCTCGGGGCAATCGATCACATTGGTGGAATCCAGGGCACCGCCCATCCCCACCTCCAGGACAACGATCTCGCAGGCCTTTCTCCGGAAAAACTCCATGCCGATGGCGGTAACCAGCTCAAACTCCGTGGGGTGGACCTCCATGGCTTCCGCAAGGGGACGGATAAACTCCACGATTTCCACCAGTTCCTCATCCGTGATGGGAACGCCGTTTACCTGCATCCGCTCGTGAAAACGGTAGAGATAGGGGGAAGTAAACATGCCTGTCCGATAGTTCGCAGCTTCCAAAAGGGAGGCCGTCATGGCCACCGTGGAACCCTTGCCGTTCGTTCCGGCTACATGCACAAATTTTAACAGTTTCTGGGGATCCCCCATCCTGCGAAGGAGCTCCCGGATCCTCTCCAGTCCCGGCTCGGCACCCTTCCAAAAATAGGAGTGAATATAAGCAATGGCTTCTTGAGCTGTCATATCAAGTATCTTCCTTAGGGGCAGAATGAATGGGGGCAAGGTGAGCCTTATATAAGGCCAGCAAAACGGGGATTGCCACACCGGCAGTAATGGCAGAATTGAGCAGATTTGTCAGCAAACGGGCTAAGGCCGCACCGAAAATAATAGCATAATTATAATAGCCGAAAAGCTTGGAATCCAGGTAGTAGACCGCCGTATTGACCGCAGAGGTAATGACTGCGGCAAGGAGGCAAAGCCCAAAATATAAAAGAAGGTGTTTCCGGAACAGCGGAAGGGAGAGTCGCTCCGGGAAAGCCCGTTTCCCGATGCCCACGGTCAGACCCCGAAAAGCGGCGGGAAGGAGCCAGAGGACTGTTGTGGCCGTAATGCCGTAGCGAAGGATCTGAGAAAGGAATTCTCCCAGAAGGCCGATCAGGAAGCCGTCAAGCGGCCCGAACAGCATGGCTCCGATCACGATCGGCAGAGAGGCAAAGGTCAGGCGCACACCGGGAAAATCTATTCCAAAAAGGGAAAGCGCATAGAAAAGCGCAATGAGAAGCCCGTCTAAAACCAGGCGTTGGACGGAGAATGCTTTTTTCATGAAACCACTCCCGGCAGGCAGGCCGCCGCTTTTCCTTTCTTGAGAATGAAGGGCTGTTATTTCAAAAAGCATCGGCAAAAACTGCCGAAAGCTCCAAATATTCTCTCCGGGGATGAAAAGTCTTTTCCCGAAATAAAACCGCATTCATTTTAGCATATTTTCCCGGTTTCGCAAGACCCATCCCGTTAAAACTCCCTTTTTCCTTCCATTCAAAAGGATTCCCACGGGCGGGAAAAGGCTTGCCTGCAAAGGCCGAAAAAGAGCTCCCTGCGCACCGGGCACAGGGAGCTCTCGCTCTTCTTTCTCTGCGATATTCTTACGGAAGGATGACCCGGGTCCCCAGGCGGAAAACTCTCACGCCGATGGGGATCAGAAGCAGTGTGCAAACAAAGCAAATGCCGAGCGCCCAAATAAAAAGGGCAAGCGGCAGCCGGATAAAGAGCCAAAAGAAGGCAGCTAAGATAGCTCCCGTAATTTTCAGCCCTACCCAAAAGAGCACAAACAAAACCAGCAAAATTACAAATAACATTTTCATCTTTCCTTTTGATTCATTCCGAAGTCTCTTTCCTTCGTTGGCATTATTATATTACACAGCCTCCGAAGAATATAGGAAAAAAGCAGCAAAATAACCCGGCCTATTTGCAGAAAAGGGGAGAAATAACCTCCACCGTCCGGTGGAGGTTATCGAGCTCTATCCTTACTCTGCTTTCTTCTCGCTGCGGCCGGGAGTTCTGTCCGCTATCATGAAGATCACGAAGCCCATGCCGAAGAAGACAGCCAGAGAGGCTACGGCAACCTGGATGGTCCCACCCCGGGTGGACATCACGATGCCGATAATCAGGGAGCCCAGGAAAGAAGCGCCTTTGGCAAAAATATCATAGAGGCCAAAGTACTCGCCGCTGTTTTCCGGGGGAATAATCTTGGTGAAATAGGAGCGGGAAAGGGACTGGATGGAGCCCTGGAAGCATCCGACACCGAATGCCAGAATGCAGAAATGCCACATCTTGCTGAGCGTCAAGGCATAGAGACAAACGCCGAAATAGCCGGCGATACAGACCAAAAGAAGCTTGGCTGCATCATACTTCCGGGAGAGACGGCCAAAGGCCAAAGAACCGCCGAAAGCAACAACCTGCGTGAGAAGGAGCACCACCACCTGGCCAACCGTATTCAGGCCCAGGGCAATACCGATATTGATGCAGTTGTTGATGATGGTATCCACGCCGTCGATATAGAGGAAAAATGCAATGAGGAAGAGAAGAACTTTTCTGTCCTTCATGAAAATATTATAAAGCGTGGAACCCAGTTTTTTGAAGACGCCGGCAACAGAATTCGTATCACTTTCCGAATAATAGTTCTGGGTGTAATTTTTGATCAAGGGAATGGTGACAATCATCCACCAAACGCCTGTGACGGTGAAACCGATGATCTTGGAAACTGCTTCCGAGAGAATCCCTACCATGTCCGGCCCCAAAACATAGGCAACCAGGGCCACAGCGAAGGGAATGCAGGAACCGAGATAACCCCAGGCATAGCCATAGGAAGAAACCTCGTCCATCCGATCCTCTGTGGTAATATCATTCAGCATGGAATCATAGAAGGTGCTGGATGCCTGATAGAAAATCTTGGAAAGGCCGTAAACCACCAGGAAGAGAAGACTGCCTGTGATAAATCCGTTCAGAATACAGAAGATGACACCGGCGGCAACTACCGTGGTAAAAAGGATCTTTTTCATGCCCTTGCGGTCAGCCACGACACCGAAAATCGGGCCTAAAATGGCAACAATGACCGTGATCAGGGATGTGGCAAAGGCCCAGTTCGCCGTAGCGGACTCCAAGCCGACCTGGCTGTCCGCAATGTTGTGGTACCAAATGGGAATCAGGGAACAGGCCAGCATTGTGAATGCGGAGTTTCCCACATCGTAAAGGACCCAAGAGAACTCTTTTTCATTCAGGTTATGAAAAGTTTTACTTTCGTTGAGACGCCGGAAGAGGCTTTTCATGGGAATCACACCTTTTTTAGTGTCGGGCATCAGAAATTATGAAGTCCGCTCCTTCATTCTATCATAGAACACAAAAGAATCAAGAAAAAAATCCCGTTACTTTCCCTTATTTCCTTGCATTTTGGGCAGTAAAGTGATAAAATTCCCGCTTGTGTCCTCTGTGACCAACTTTTTTATTCCTTCAAGGGGGTATTCCCGTGGTATTATTAGAACTTTCCATTTCCCTGCTCTTCGGCCTGATGATGACCCGGCTTATGACCCGTTTGCGCCTTCCGGATGTCACTGCTTATCTGATTGCCGGACTTCTGATCGGTCCCTTCTTCCTGGGAAGATTGGGCATTCCCGGCATTGGCTTCCGGGATTACGGGGAACTGGAGAGCCTGAGCATTCTTTCCGATGTGGCCCTGGGTTTCATCGCCTTTTCTATCGGCAATGAGTTCCGGCTGACCGCCTTAAAACAGACCGGCCGCCAGGCTTTTATTATCGGCATCATTCAGGCCGTCGTTACCACCCTTTTGGTGGATGCGGCTCTCATCGCTTTCCACGGCTTCTTTCCGGAGGTTCTCTCCCTGCCCGCTGCCATCACGCTGGGCGCGATCGCCTCGGCAACGGCCCCTGCCGCGACCCTGATGGTCGTGCGCCAATATAAGGCCCAGGGTTCCCTCACATCTCTCCTTCTGCCCATTGTCGCCCTGGACGACGCCGTCGGCCTGGTTCTCTTCGCCGTGTCCTTCGGTATTGCCAAAGCTTTGGCCGGAGGGGAACCGGATATCTATTCTATTCTGATCAATCCCACTCTGGAAATCCTGGCCTCCCTTTCCCTGGGCTTTCTGGCCGGTCTGGTCCTCACCCGCTTGGAGAAGCTCTTCCATTCCAATACCAACCGTCTGGCCATGACGACCACCTTCGTTTTACTGACCGTTGCTCTTTCCATGCAGAAGTTTACCATAGGCAAGGTTACATTGGGTTTCTCCTCTCTCCTGGTCTGCATGATGCTCGGAACCGTCTTCTGCAATATCTGTCCCTTAAGTGAAGATCTTATGGTCCGCTCCGACAAATGGGCCTCTCCGCTTTTGATCCTTTTCTTTGTTCTCAGCGGCGCCAATTTGGACTTGGAGGTTTTTTCCGCTCCCATCGTGATCCTCGTCGGCGTCATTTATATCCTTTCCCGCAGCCTGGGCAAATATTTCGGTGCCCGCTTCTCTGCAAAGGCCAGCGGCTGCAGTGAAAGCACCGTTAAATACCTGGGCGTAACCCTTCTCCCTCAGGCCGGTGTTGCCCTGGGCATGTGCGTTACTGCCCAATCCCTTCCCCACGACGGAAATCTCATCCGGAATATCATCCTCTTTGCCGTATTGATTTATGAAATCTTCGGACCTCTTGCCACCAAATGGGCCCTTACCAAGGCAGGAGATATCCGCCCCATGTCCCTGGATGTCATCAACCGCAGGGAGCTTATGCTGGCCCATGCGGAACCCAAGCCTGTTCTGGAAAAAAGGAAGGCCCGCCGGGCCGCCAGAAAAGCGGGAAAATCCGAGAATTAACAGAAGATTTACATTTGGGACTTTCTTTTTTGGTTACAATATGGTAACATATCTCCGCCCTTAGGGGCATATTCACCCATCCGTTTATCTGATTTATGAAAGAAGTTACTATGAAAAAAATACTGTCTTTAGTCCTTGTTTTCCTTATTCTGGCCTCTCTCTGCTGCTTTGCAAATGCAGAAGGAGATAACCGCCGGGCCGTTATCGGCTCCAATCTCAATGAAGATGAAATCGCTCAAGCTTATCAGTTTTTCGGCGTTGAGCGCGGAAGCGTGAAGGAACTCAGTGTCAGCAATTCCGAAGAGCGTGCCTATCTGGAAGGCTATGTGGATGATTCCCTGATCGGCACCCGTTCCATTTCCTGCGTCTATGTGGAGCTTCTGGCCGACGGTTCCGGCCTGGATGTTACCACCAGCAACATCACCTGGTGTACTCCGGAAATGTATATCGGCGCTTTGGCAACCGCAGGCATCACCGATGCAAAAATCATTGTGGCCGCTCCCTTTGAGGTCAGCGGCACCGCAGCCCTGGCCGGTGTTTACAAGGCTTACGAGGACATCACCGGCAAGAAGCTGGACGACACTGCTAAGCTTGTCAGCACCCAGGAACTCACCATCACCGGAGAGCTGGCTGAGGAACTGGGAAATTACGACACCACAGAAATCGTCAATGAGCTGAAGCTCATGCTGGACGAAACCGTCAACATGAGTGATGACGAAATCAAAAAGGAGATCGTCGCCATCGCCAAAGAGTATAATGTCTCCCTGACAGACAAGCAGCTTTCCAAGCTCATTGAACTCTGCCGCAGTCTGGAAGGTCTGGACGACAGCCAGCTTGCCAAACGGGTTGAAGAAGTCCAGAGCACTCTGAAAAAGGTCTCTAACGCCAAGGCAAAGGTCAGCGGATTTGTGAACACCGTAAAGAAGGTCGTCACCTCCATCCAGAGCTTCTTTGAGAAGATCAAGGACATCCTTCACCTTTGATAATAAAAACGGTTGTAAAGATTCTGCTGCGGATTCATAAAGCAGTTTTTGCAAGAAAAAACCTGCTGAAACGGGTGTGCGCCTTAGGGAGAGAGGGACCGCGAGATTGCGGGATTTTGGCTCTGTCGGCGTACATAGGTACGCTAAGAGCCGAAATCATGCAAAGGCAAAAGCGAGAGGACATGGCGTCCTCTCGCTTCCTTTTATACCCATTCTTCTATTTTTTAACCGCAATATAATCAGATTCAAGCCGGAGGAGAAGAAAACAGGGGTTCTTAATTATTGTATCTTGCCGGTATCGCGGTCAAAAAATCCCTAAGGCGTGCGCCCGAAAGGGAAATTCTTTTGGGCAGGTTTCTTTTTCCCGTTTTTTAATTCAGGATCCGAATTCTCAAAAGGCCGTCAATGGAATTGAGGTCCTTCAGGATCTTTTCGCCGGCCGGCGTATTGATATCAAAAACGCTGTATGCATAATCGCCGCTGGACTTATTGGTCATGTTCTCAATATTGATATGATCCCGGGTGAAGAACTGCATGATAGATGTAAGCATACCGGGAAGATTCCGGTGGATGATACAGATCCGGCACACGCCCGTTCTGGGCATCACCAGCGTGGGCATATTTACGGAGTTCTTGATATTTCCGTTCTTCAGGTAATCGTCCATCTCCTGGGCCGCCATCAGTGCGCAGTTGGCCTCTCCCTCAATGGTGGTCCCGCCCAAATGGGGGGTGAGGATGGTATTGGGCGCAGCGATCAGGCCCTCCGTGGGGAAATCGCAGACAAAGCGTTCCACAACTCCGCTCTTGAGCGCTTCAATGATGGCCTCCTCGTTGACAACCTCTCCGCGGGCATAGTTGATCACACGGATTCCCTTCTTCATATGAGCCACGGAATCCTTGTTGATCAGATTGCGGGTCTCTGAAGTAAGCGGGACATGGAGCGTGAGATAATCACAGTTTTCCAGGAGTTCATTCAAGGTGCTGACACGGACCACATTCTTGGAAACCTTCCAGGCTGCATCCACAGAGAGATAGGGGTCATAGGCATATACTTCCATGCCCAGGTCCAATGCCACATTGGCAACAAGACTTCCTACATTGCCGGTTCCGACGACGCCCAGCTTTTTCCCATAGTATTCGGGACCTGCAAACTGATTCTTCGTTTTCTCCATAGCCACCGCAATCGGTGTGGACGCATCCTGATAATTATAGACCCAATTCATGCCCCCCAGAATATCTCTGGAGGCCATTCCCAGTGCAAAAACAAAGAGCTCCTTAACGCCGTTGGCATTACCGCCGGGAGAATTGAAAACAACGATGCCCTTCTCGGAGCACCTATCCAGGGGAATGGTATTCACGCCGATGCCGGCCCGGGCAATACAGAGAAGCTCGGGATTAAAATCATAATCCAGCATATTTGTGGCGCGGACAAAGATGGCATCGGGATTCCGGATTTGGTCACCGATCTCATAGGAACCCTCTGCCAAAACACTGTGGCAGACAGGGGAAATATGATTTAGCGTCTTGACTTTAAACATAATGTCTCCTTATAACAAACAAAATTTACAGGGAAATATAGCACAGAAAGGCTCAAAAAGCAAGCCTAAAAGCCGGCTTTCTCTTCTGCCTCGGGAAGCTTGCCCCGGACAAAATCCGCCGACAGGCGAATATACTCCGGATCGGCCAGATATTTGCAGTGGCCATAGCCCATCATCATGCGATAGCCGATCTGCTCGGCGGGATAGCCAAAGTTTTTCATGGTAGTCAGGAGGAGCCTGTTTTGGTCCACCCTTCCCGGCATGTCCTGCTCTGCCACAACCGTCAAAACCTGCGGAAGCTTTTCTCCCTCTTCAAAAGGCTTGGATAAGTAATAGAAGGGGGCAGACTCATCCACCAGGACCCGCAAGGGGCTTTCCCCCTGAAGCTCCAGAAGGTGGAAATGCGTCGTGGGCTGTCCCGCATCAAAAAGGTAACCGTCAATATCTCTTTTCGGGTCAATCCCAAAGGCAGCCAGATAGCTCTCGCAGAAAAGGAGCATCATGGTGATATATCCTCCGGCTGAAGAGCCGCCGATGGAAACCCGGCCGAATTCCCCATACTTTCTTCCCTCTGTCAACGCCCAGGAAACGGCCTTTGCGCAGTCCTTCAGGACTTCTTGGTAGGAAACATCATTTTCCGCAGAGAGAACCGGGGTCCTGCGGGGTGCGGAGTCCCATTCCGTTATAGGCAAAAAGCGGTAGTTTGCCGAGAAAACAAGCGTTCCCTCTTCGCAAAGCGAGCGGAAAAGTTCTTCTGTTCTCGGGGTCAGCTTATCTCCATGGGTCATCCCGCCCCCATGGAAATAGATGTAAGCATTCTCTGTTTTATCGGGAATATAAATATCCAGCCGGTCCATTTCCGGATGAGCCGGATCATAGCAGATATCTTTAAGAATTCTCATTTTTTGCTTCCTCCTTTGGCGCCGTGGCTCCATAAATGATCAGGGTAATAATTACGGTGGCACAGCCGATTAAAGAAAGAAAAGATGGAGTTTCCCTCAGGAAGAGGAAGGTCCAGATCGGGGACATTACCGGTTCCAAATTCGTGATGAAATTGGCCTGCAGGGGTTCCGTGGTCTTGATGCCCTTGGCAAAACAGAGCCAGGCTATCGTAACGGAGGTCCCCAGGCCAAAAACGCAAAGCCATACATTCATATCGGACGCCCGGACGCTCTCATTAAAGAAGAGAAGGGGCAGGAAGAGGAGATAGAGCGCATTGCCGATCATGGTGGATTCTGCCGTATCCGCTCCCGGCCGGCTGGAACTGAAGAAAACGCCGGCATAGAAAACGCCGGAAACCAACGCCAGAACATTGCCTAAGGCGCCGCCGCTGCCGGCAGAGCCCACACAGGTCAGAGCCACACCCAGCATCATAAAAAGGCAGGCAATTACATTCCGCCGAGGCGGCAGCTTTTTGGTCATAACAGCAGTGGCTAAAATAATATAAATCGGAGAAGTGTTTTGAAGCACTGTGGCATTCGCAGCCGTGGTATAGCGGTTCGCTGCCACGAAAAGAAGGCCCTGCATAAAGTAGCAAACTGCCGTGATCACTTTTATTTTTGTGATCTTTTTGGGGAATGACCGAAAAATAAAAAGCATCAGGAAAAAGGCAACAGCGCCCCTGGCTATGCCGATATAGAAGCCATTCCACGGTATATTTTTCGTTAAGAGACCGATAAAGCTCCAAAGGAGTGCCGCCATAAAGAGCCAAAAGGGTCCGAGATTTCTTTCCTTGCTCATTGGATACCTCAAATGATAAATAGTGTATGTATTATACCACAGAGGGCGAAAAATACAAGAAAAAAGGACCTGCCTCTGAATAGAAGCAGGTCCGAATTCTTACTGCTGTGCTTCCAATTGCGCGATCATTTCTTTGACGATCTCCATGCAATCACCCACAATTTTATAGTGGGCAAGGGAGAAAATCGGCGCATCCGGATCGCTGTTGATCGCAACGATAGTCTTGGCATTGGAAATGCCTGCCAGATGCTGAATGGCACCGGAAACACCCACGGTGATGAGAAGATCGGGTGCTACGGTACAGCCGGTCTGGCCAACCTGGTGGGGATACTCTGCCCAGCCGGTATCCACCAAAGGACGGGAACATCCAAGCTCACCGCCCAGGAGCTCGGCAAGATGCTTTACAAGCTTCAGATTCTTGGAAGAACCCACGCCTCTGCCGGCATCCACAATAATTCTGACATCCTTGATGCTCTCCACCTTAGCCGTTTTGACGACCTCCAGGAGCTCCATGCCGGAAAATGCAGGAGCAGGGGCAGTGTCCTTGCGAACAAGGCCCTTTCGGGAGCTGTCCTCAGGCAGGGCCAGCATGATGCCCGGGCGAACGGTTGCCATCTGAGGTCGGGTGTTGGCGCACACGATGGTCGCCATCAAATTGCCGCCGAATGCCGGACGGGTCTGCCGCAGAAGCCCTGTCTCTTTGTCGATTTCCAGCACGGTGCAGTCAGCGGTCAGGCCGGTGCGGAGATTTGCTGCCACACGGGGAGCCAAAGAACGGCCGAACATGGTAGCGCCAAAGAGAAGGATCTCGGGCTTCTCTCTCTTGACCAAGGAGGCAACGGCCTTTGCATAGGGCTCATCAAAGCCTTCTGCATAGACCTTGTCATCACAGAGGATAACTTCATCTGCGCCGTGGGCGATCAGGGCAGGGGCAAAGGTTTCCACACCGCTGCCGATCAGCAGGGCTGCCAGCTTTGTGCCCTTGGAATCCGCCAATTCCCGACCTTTTCCGAGAAGCTCAAAGGCAACGGGAAGGGGACCTTCCTCATTGCACTCGGCAAAAACGAAAACGCCGTGATAGGCGGAAAGGTCTGCCGTCCCCTCATCCTTTTCCATGGAAATGGCACCGAATTTGCAGCTGTCCAGGCAGATGCTGCACATGGCACATTTGGCGGGATCCACGACGGCTTTCTTTTCCTGCAAGCTCAAAGCGCCGGCAGCACAAACTTTTATGCAGCGGCCGCAGCCCTTGCATTTTTCTCGGTCAATCATCAAACCTGCCATCTCAGCGGACCTCCTTCCAAAGATTCAATACCGCGCCGACCTGTTCCGAAAGGCTGCCTTCAATAGCCTTGGCTTCGCCCCGGCTTTCAGGAGTAAATGTCCGGACCACCTGTGTAGGGGAGCCGGCAAAACCCGTGCGGTTCGTATCCGCATTCACCTGGGCCGCTGTATGAGCGGTGAAGGGAGCCTCCAGGCTGAAGCGAACGCCGGAAATGGTGGACATTCTCGGGAAAACGATATCTTTCTGAACTGTCAGCAGAGCAGGGAGCATGACCTTGACGACCTTGCTTCCGGATTCTGTGGCTTTTCTGACCACAAAATACTTTTCTGTAGCTTCCAAGATCTCACTGACATCTGTCACATGGTGAATGCCTAAAGCTTCGGCAAGCTCGGGACCGATCTGAGCGGTATCGCCGTCCACAGCCATCTTGCCGCAAAGGATCAGGTCCACATTGCCCATGGCCTTAATGCCAAGGGAGAGCGCATAAGAGGTTGCCAAAGTATCGGCACCGGCAAAAGCCCGGTCCGAAAGGAGGCAAGCCTCGTCCACGCCCCGGCTTTCCGTATCCCGGAGGAGGCGCTCTGTAGCGGGAATGCCCATGCTGAGGGCCGTAATGCTGCCGCCCAGCTTTTCTTTCAGCTGAACTGCCAGCTCCACAGCGTAATTATCAAAAGGGTTAATGACTGCCTGACGGCCATCACGAATAATGGCATGGGTTTCCGGGTCCAAACGGACTTCATTCGTTCCGGGAACCTGCTTGATACAAACGACAATTTTCATCCTTCAGCCTCCTTCAGCGGGGTAAACAGATTGCCTGTTCCCAATGTACCCTTGGGGTCGAAGACGGCCTTCAGCTTTGCCATCTCTTCGATGTGCTTTTCGCCGTACATAATCCTGAGGAAGTCAGCCTTCAGCTTGCCGACGCCATGCTCTGCGGAAACAGCTCCGCCCATGGCCGTGACCTTGGCTGCCCATTTCTTGAAGAGCTCCTTACCGGCTGCATATTCATCTTCATTGCGAGGCAGAATGTTGACATGCAGATGGTTGTTGCCGATGTGGCCGAATTTAACGGACTGAAGCCCCAACTCTGCCAGATCGTGATTATAGACATCCATGATCTCCGCCAGGCAGGCATCCGGAACAGACATATCGGAGCCCAATTTTGTGATGGTCGGATGCTCTTTCTTTCTCCGGTCAATGGTCATATTGACACTTTCCGGAGTGGCGTGACGGAAGAAATAAAGGCGATCCCGGTCCACGCCGTTCCTGGCCACCCAGGTATCATCCTCGCAGCCTCCGCAGGCCTTCATGGCCTCGCCGATGGCAAAGAGACGGGTCAGAGCTTCCTCTTCACTGTCACACTGGATCTCCGTATAAACCGCACAGTTGTATTCCTTGGGAACGGGCATCAGCTGCGCAAAGGCCGTATTATTTTCCTTCTGGCTCCGGAGAAGCTCCAGCGCATCACAGTTAAAGAATTCCAGAGAACTGAGTTTATCCACATTTTCCCGGATCATGGGAACAAAACGGATTGCACTCTTCTCCTCCCGGAAGAAACAGGTCACGCCCCAGACCAACTGCGGCATGGGAATCAGGGAAAGCTCGATGGATGTGGTCACACCCAAGGTGCCGTCAGAACCGATGAAAAGGTCAATTGCGTCCATATCGTCGGCAATATAATAGCCGGAGGCATTTTTCGTCTTGGGGAGAACATAGCTGGGCAGAGCAAAGGTCATAACCTTACCGCTCTCGGTGGTCAGCGTCATCGTTCTTCCCTTTGCGAATATCTCGCCCCGCTTGAGCGAAAGGACTTCGCCGTTGGTCAGCACGACACGCAGGGCAGTGACATGGTTTCTGGTGGGGCCGTAGAGATAGCTTCTGGCACCGGAAGCATTACATGCCACCATGCCGCCGATAGAAGCAGAGCTCTCGGTAGGATCCGGGGTCAAAAGCTGTTCCGGGGCAGTGCAGAAAGCTTTAAAAGCCTCTTTGGAAGCAGCATCCCAGCTACTCACTTCAAATTTCCGGCTTTCAATCTGCTTTTTCAGCTCCGAAAGAATCATGCCGGGTTCCACAGTGACGAAGAAATGACCGTTTTCATCCCGGCGCATGCCAAGTACCCGGTTCATCTTCATCAGGTTCATAATATGGCCGCCGTGGGGAACTGCCGCCGCAGCCAAGCCGGTACGGGCACCCTGAAGGGTAATCTTCTCCCCGGAAGCATATACTTCTTTGAGAATCTCCCGAACCTCTTCCTCCGACTTAGGGAAAGAAATACTCTCTGCAGTGCCTACGCTGCGGGATTCATCCCGCAAATAATCCACATAGTCGCTGCACATGGCTTTGATTTGTGTGTTACCCATAAAATATCCTTACTTTCGTGGCGATTGCTCGCCGTAATTACGAATTCAAATAATCTGCCGTACAGGGGGGAAGAAGCTTGCAGGCCTCTTCTCTGCGGCCTTCTTTTAAGAGCCTCCGCACCTCAGATGCGGATACGGGACGACCCTCCACCTCCAGACGGGGAAGCTCCCGGACTTCTATTCCGTTTTCCGGCAAAAGCCGCTTTAATGCAGCATTATAGACACTGGTGGAGGCAGACAGGGGCTCTGTTCCTATGAAACGCTCCGTAATTCCCAAGGCCGGGGCGATATAGTGGGCAAAGAGCCCGGCATCCATTTCGCTTTCTGCCTTTGCCTTTTCCGCATCCCGCAGAAAATAGGCAGGGAAGGTCAGGGAGGAGATCACATACCGGGAACCCGGGAGCACCGTCACATTGGCAAGATCCTCCGTTCCCTTTTTTACCAGCGCATAGCGGACTTCAAAGGGGAATTCGGATTTTTCTTCCTCTACGACCAGAATGAAAACCTTTTCGCAGGCTTTGGATGCCTCCACCGCCAGATAGCGATGGCCCAGGGTAAAGGGATTCGCATTCATGACGATACAGCCTGTCTTTTTGGAGCCTTCCGCCAGACTCTTCAGGGAGGCACAGAAATCGTCAATTCCCGGCCGCCCCCATTCCAGGAGCACCGCCGAAGAGGCCTCCTCCACCGGATGGAAACCAAGGCCCTCAAAATTCCGGGCGCTTGACCGCTTGGTGATCATATACACGCACGATTTTCCGCGCCTGCCGGCTTCCCGAATCAGGGCCGTCAGGACTTTCGCTGCCAGATCCTCCCCCTGAAAGGCAGGATCTACGGCGATCATCTGGAGCATATCTCCAACCAATGCGCCGCTGGCAACCAAATTGTCCATATCGTCCCAAATTCCGATACGGTAATCGGCACAGTCCACGGGGAAGAGCCCGCAGCGTTCCAGCAAAGGCTTTGCCTCCCGAAAGGAGACCTGATCTTCTATATACATTTCAAATCTCCTTTCGGAATTATCTCGGCTCAGCCTTTGATCAGCTCCATCGCTGCCCGCATAATGGGACGGTGACTGTCAGGGTGTTTTCCCCAGACTACCATCATGCTGTCCACAAGACGGTCCAGATTCTCTTCGGTGGGCTCAATGCCGATTTCCCGGAGGGTCTTCGGCTGCTCCAGAGCATCCATGAAGCGGTTAAAGTTATTGCACTCATATTCGCTGCGGCCATAGGCAACCATGGCAGCCCGGAGGCCCAAACCGACGATCTCCCCGTGGAGATAGCCCAGGGTCTCTTCCGTAAATTCGGTACGGCAGGCGTAATAAAGCGCATGCGCAAAGGGGCAGCCCTTCAGTGCAATAGAGGAGGCCGTAAGAGCCTTCTTGTTGTTATAATTGGCAGCCGCTGCCATCGCGGTGGTTGCCACGACGGAGAAAATGCAATCCTCAAATTCCTGGGAAGCGATATGCTCCTTGCAATCCCGGAAGGCCTTTTCTCCCTTGTTCAGGCAAATCTCATTGGTGATGCCCGCCATGATTTTGGAGGTGTACATATCCGCATTCATGTTGCTGAGATCATAGCTCTCCATCATGAAGCCGGTTTCAATATACTTGGCAAAGCAGTCTGCCACGCCGGATGCAAAATATCTTGCAGGAGCCTCCACAAGAAGCTGTGTATCCACAACAGCGCAGTCCACTTCTTTATCCCGCCAAATACGGTCAATGGGCTTGTGGTTGTCTGCATACATGACGCTCATGGCAGACCAGCAGTTAAAGGTTGCGGTAGAGGTGGGAACTGTCACAATGGGAAGTCCTGTGCGGTGAGATGTTGCCTTGCCCATATCCATGACCTTGCCGCCGCCTACGGGAATCACCAGGTCAATCCCGTTATTCTTTGCGAAGTCGGTCAGATATTCCAAAGTTGCGTAGGTGGTATCGGTGACCATGGTAAAGCGTTCAAAGGCAACGCCATACTCTTTTAAGCTGGCCTCCACCCGCTCGCCGGCCAGATCCCAGGCTTTCTTGCCGCAAATAACAAGGGCCTTGCAGGCACCCAGCATTTTTGCTTCTCTGCCGAGAATTGCCAATGCACCGGGTTCCTGAATATAACGGCCGCAGCCGAATTTCTTTGGTTTGAATTCAGACATAACAGTCTCCTTATTCTGTCACAATTTGATAATCCGTTTTACATGCCGGGTCCCGCAGGATCAAAGCAATTCTGTGAGTTCCCAAACGGAACCGGTGGAATTCAGCGCGGTGGAAAGGATCTCCTCCACCTCGGCTTCTCCCTTTCCGGACATTGCAGCCATCCCGCCGACTTTTGCACGGAAGGCTTCCTCCGGCATGGGATTTTCCGGCTCACCAACAGGGAAAATCATTTCCTTCTCTACGGATGAACCGTCCTTTAGGAAAGCCTTGACGATGGCGATCCGTTTCCCGGGGGCCTGAGCCGTCAGCTCCGGATCCTCCAGGATCTCTGTTGCCTTGCAGATCCGAAGGATCTCCGGATTGACCCTGTTTTCTTCCGTAAAGTCTGCAATTCCGGTCCGGCCCAAAACCCATGCCATAGCGGCACAATAGGGAACGGACATTTTTCCTGCGGTAATTCCGGCAATCTCCGTATGATCATGGCCCTTGATGCCCTGCTTATACATGCGGATCACAAGGCGGTCCACTTGCTCTGCAGGAATCTGCCGCCGAAGCTCCAGCACCGCATCCACACTTCCGTGGGTATGCCGGCAGGCAGCGTGGCGTTTGTGATAAACACCGAGGATGCTCCAGCTTCCGTCTTCTTCCAGCATTTCCGGCTTCCATTCATCACAATAGGCATGGATAAAGCCGAATTTCCCATCCAGAGGATCCACCGGGCCCGTAAACCCGGAAAGGCCGAAATAGGCCGCATTGACGCCGCCAGCTGCGGCTCTGCCGATATTCCAGGGCTTCATGTCGGAGACATTTTCCTGTGCCTCCAAAATACCGCCTGCATTGGAGCATGCTGCGGAAATCACATTCTTGAAGGCCTCTTTGCTGCCGCCATTCAGGGCAATAACACCCATGGCAGCGCCGATGCAGCCCAGAGTACCGGAAGCATGGAAGCCGCGGTTCCGATGGGACGGCTGCATGCAGCGGCCCAAGCGGATGGCAGCCTCGTAGCCCACCGCAATGCCCTTCAGAAGCTGCGGCATCGCCGCACATTCCCATTCTGCAGCCGCCAAAACAGCAGGCACAATGCTGGCACCCAGATGGATAGAGGACCTGCGATCCCCGTCATCAATGTCAAAAGCGTGGGCAAAAATGCCGTTCCAAAGAGCCGCATCCTGAACAGCAGCCTTTTCATCCAGCCCGGCAACCGTCACGCCCTTGACCTTAGGCAGGCTGTGAAGGTAGCTCCTTGCCCGATCTCCGAAGACGGTGGAACCTCCCAGCATGCAGCCGATGGCATCCAGGAGGCAATTTCTGGCTTCCCGCTCCACCTCAGGGGGAAGCTCCCCCGAGGCGCGAGCATAAAGCAGTTCAATAAACTTATCTGATAAATTCGCCATATTTTACAGTTCCACGCTGGCAATTCTGGGCTCGAAGCAGCAGCAGGGACGAAGGGCAACCACTCGGACACCGCTGGCCCGCTGGGGACCGACCTTCATAAAGGTAGCCAGAACAGAAGTCTGACCGCCCAAACCCAAGGGGCCGATCTCTGCCTTGTTGACCTGCTCGGTGATATAGCTTTCCAGCTCCGTCTGCTCCGCGTACTTTCCGTGGACCATAGCTTCCAGCATCAGGTTGGTGGCCTCCACCTGGGAACGGCCGATGCCAACCGCCAGAGTACAGGGAGAGCAGCCCAAAAGCTTGACGGCCTCTGTCGCCCGCTTGACGATCTCATCTGCGACCACCATGGCGTCATGCTTGTGGAAAACTCTTTGGGTCAGTCCCCGGATCGCGGGACCGCCGCCGAACATGAGAACGGAAACCCGAAGGACATCCTCTTCCACATTCTTGATGACAAAGGGGGCAGGAGCCAGGGCGCCGGGGTCCTGGTCCAGACCGCCGGACTGGCTCAAACGCTCCACGTCATTGCCCTTAATGGCCATAGGACGGCCGGGAAGAGTCTGCAGACCCTGACGGATGCCTTCCTTGATGGATTCCATCATTTCGCCGGTGAGGGCGCGCTTGGGGCCGATCTCAATGAAGACATGGGGAATACCGGTATCATCGCAGAGAGGCTTGCGTGTCTTTTCCGCAACTTCCGCATTCTCCAGAATGGTTTCCATGGCCCACTTGGCCCGGGCATTGGCTTCTTTATCAATGGCGCAGCGATAGGCGTCCTTCCGGTCTGCCGGGAAAGTAGAGCCCGCAGTTACCAGAGTATTCTTTATCTTTTCAACAAGTTCCGGAATCATTTATTCATCCTCCACTTCGTCCATGGTCTTGCCATGCACAGCCCCGATGATCACGGGGAATTCATGCACATAGAGCCGATGGAAGGCTTCCATACCCTCCTCGGGGAAGGCAATCACTTCCCGGGAGCTGACCTTGCTTTCCAGCAAAGCTGTCACAGGGGGAATGATGGCATAGCAAGAACCATACTTGTCCATTGCAGCAATGGTTTCGGGCTTCAAAGCGCCTTTGCCCATATGCATACGGATGCCGCCCTTGGAAAGGGGAGCAATGGAGGCTTCGATTTCCAGCTTATTGCTGGAGGTGGGACCCGTGCCCGCGCAGCTGACAGCCGTGTGGAACACTACGCCGCCGGTAAGGTCAATGCCTTTTTCCTGCAGCTTGCCCTCTTCCATAAGCTTGACAATCTTGGGAAGAACGGCGTCCCGGCCGGTGAAGATGTACCCGGAAACGAGGACCATCTCGCCGGCCTTCAGGCCGTCAATATCTTCCTGTGTAATAGGAGTTGTGATTGTTTTCATGCACGCACCCAATGATCAGAGCTTGATGGAGCCCTTGGGGGAGAGCTTGGCCTCGGGGAACTGCTCGTCCATGATTCTCTTAACAAGGAGGATCTGCTTTGCGCGCTTCTTAGCGTCAGCTTCGGTGGAATCCCAGCTGTGAGTCTGAGCAACGGAGCCGCCGGTCTTCAGGTACATAGGAGCACCGACACGAACCATCTCGGGAACCTCGTAGTGACGAATGAAGCCGCCGGAGGACTTGGGGTTCTCGGTGTGCCAGTCAAGAGGAATATCAATAGCCTGGCGGAGGGCAGCCATCATCTGGATCTGGATGTCACGGACAGGGTTGAAGGAGTTTGCACCCAGCTCCTGGATCAGGCGGGCAGCGCAGGGGTTGCCGTGACCGGAGTGAGCGGACATCTTGAAGTGAACATCTGCGGGCAGATGGCCGGCAGCACGAATCTTATTGAGAACATAGAGAGCGCCTTCATCATAAACCAGGAAGCCGCGAACGCCGAGGCGAACACCGCGCTTGACCTCTTCAATTGCACGAACGACCTGATCCTGACCGCGGAGACGGTAGCCCATACGCATACCTTCTTCGGTCTTGACGGAAGCAGAAGTATCGTTGGTGGCACGGGGACCAATGGCAAGAATCAGGTCAACCTCGTACTGCTTGGCAAGAGCAACCATCTGGGAAATTTCATCATCCGTGAGGAACATGATGCCCTTGGTCTGGGTAACACGGTGAATGTAGAGGCCAAGACGGTCCAGTTCTTCCAGAAGGACCTTCATGACGCCGGGGCCCTGGATGCCGGGAACCTCAAAACGGTACTGGCAGCCATCGGGGAAGGTCTTCGTGGACACAAAGTTCTCGTCATAGACGTCGCCGCCGGGCAGACCCAGCTCTTCCAGCCAGGCTCTGGTTTCTTTGTAGAATGCTTTACTCATAGTGTTTATCCTCCAAATATAATATTTTCTTTTTTATTTACCGTTTCCGGCAATTTACTTTTTCAGTTGACGGATAACATCCATAACCGTTCCGTCCCGGTATTCCACCACGGCAACGATCTTATCCGTGGTTTCCATTGGTTTGGGTTCTCCCGTGAGGCCAATGGCGATCTTCATCAGTTCTTCAATCGGAACTGTCTTGATGCCGGCGGCTTCCAGGTCTTCCTTCAGCTCCGCATAGCGCTTGTGCTTCGGGTTCAGGGCGATACCCGCTTCGGTTACCACAACAGCAACGGAATTGCCGGGGGTGCAGCAGGTAAAGACCTTGGGAACAATGGAAGGTGTTCTTCCGCGGACAACGGGAAGAGTAACGATGGAGATATCCGCACCGTCTGCCACATCCGGGCCGCCGCCCAGACCGGACATCATCTCACCGCTCATTCCCGTCAGAATGTTGATGTTGAAGTCCGTATCCACTTCCAGAGCGCCCAAAACGCCGAAGTTCAGGAGATCCAGCATGCTGCCCTTCGCATAGGGGTCCGAATAGACAGCGTTGTCGATTTCCAGAATGTTGGGATTGGACACAATAGCGTTGGCTGCCACGGAATCAAAGGACTGGGAACATTCCAGAACGCGGACCAGCCCTTTATTGTACATATCCACAATATTTGCCGTCATGCCGCCCAGAGCAAAGCTGGCCTTGATCCCCTTCTCTTCCATGTGCTGCGCCAGGTAGTTGGTGCAGGCAATGGAGATTGCGCCGGCGCCGGTCTGGAAGGAAAAGCCCTCCTTGAAGAGGCGGGAGGCAGCCATGACATCGGCAGCCCGTTTGGCAATCATCAGATCTCTGGGGTTTTTGGTCATACGGGCAGCACCCGCGCCGATCTTGGCAGGATCGCCGATCTGATCCACCTTTACCACATAGTCCACATACATTTGCGATATGGAAACAGGGACGCAGGGATATTCCACCAGATTATCCGTAACAATGACGACCTTTCCGGCATTGGCGGCATCAACAAAAGAATAGCCCAAAGAGCCGCAGGCATTGGGGCCGACCTGACCGGTGGCATTGCCGTATTCATCTGCCGCAGAAGCGCCGATAAAGGCAACATCAATGGAAAGATCTCCGGCTTCAATGGCGCGGGGACGGGAGCCGTGGGAGCGGAGAATGACCGGCTCTTCCATCAGGCCTTCCATCACCGCATCGCCCAGCTCACCGCGAATGCCGCTGGCTTCAATTCTCGTGATGGTCCCATCCTTGACAAAATCCACAATGGAGGGATTCTTGATATTGACCACGGCAGAGGGAGCAAAACGAAGGTTTTTGATTCCCAACTTGCGGATGGCCGTCAGTACCTGGCCGATAATCATATCGCCTTCCCGGAAACTGTGATGGAAAGAAATGGTCATGCCGTCCTTCAGGCCGCTGGCCAGGATTGCCTCTTCCAGACTGCCGAGAAGCTTTTTTCCGTTTGCGGGGCGAAGGGTGGGAACACGGTTGGAAACGACCTTTCCCCAAGCTTCGGGGTTGGTGTATTCACCGGTATAGGGGCGGACAACATATTCGCCGATGCGTTCGGGAAGTTCTCTTCCTGCTGCGTTTTTCATCTTGCCGCACCTCCTTAAACAGGGATCCCTGCAGCCTTGGCCTGCTCCAAAGTGGCATAGGCGCGAAGCTCCATGGGTTTATCGATCATGCTGCCATCCAGAGTAACAGCGCCCTTATGGAGGCGCTTGCCCTCTTCAACGGCTTCCAGCACCCGCTTTGCATAGCGGATCTCCTTCGCAGAGGGGGTGAAGAAAGAGTTCACCACATCGATCTGGCGAGGATGGACGACGGTCTTCCCGTCAAAGCCCAGATTGCGGGTCAGCTTGGTATCTTCCCGCAGGCCTTCTTCATCGTTGATATCGGAGAACACGGCATCCACAGCCTCAACACCTGCCTGACGGCAAGCCATGAGGACCGCATTTCTTGCATAGAAGATTTCCAGGCCGGCCTTGGTCCGCTGGGATTTCATGCTGGCAGTGAAATCTTCTGCGCCGAGAGCCAGAGCCACCACCCGCTCATCTGCGGAGGCAATCTCATAGGCACGAAGGGCGCCGGTATAGGATTCAATATTGCACCAGAGATCGATGCTTCCGGGCTCGATGCCGGCTTTTTTCTCGATTTCGGTGATCTTTCCTGCGATGGAACGGACCTCGTCACCGCTTTCAACCTTGGGGATCCGAATCGCATCGGGACGGGCACGGACTGCAGCTTCCAGATCTTCGTCAATATATTCGGAATAGATGCCGTTGACCCGGATGATAATGTACTTTCCGGCAGGGCGATGTTCCCGGATCATATTGTAGATCAGAAGACGGGCTGCATCTTTTTCCGCCAGAGGCACGGAATCTTCCATATCATAGACCATGCAGTCTTCATTGTAGAAGCTTGCCTGGATCATATTGACAGGGCTTGCGCCGCTGACATAGAGGGATGTGCGCTTCAGCGCCGGTTTTCTTTCTCTCATTTGTCTGTCGCCTCCCAAGGATAGCGGATCTCCAGGCTGCGGCATACCGCCGTCTGGGTCCTCGCCCGAATGACGCAATCCAGGGCCCCTTTATCTTCCAGGTCCACCACTGCATCAGATATATTAAATTCTTTCAGGACATCCCGCACGGTAGCCTCCATGGACTCGCCATATTGGTATTTCACCTTGCTGGAGATATTGACCTGGATCCCCTGCTCCGGATTGGGCCGCAAAGTCACCATCACATCGCTGGATTCCAGGGTGCCGGCAGCCGCCTGCTTGGTAATCTGCAAGTGAATCATCCTCCTTTTATTCGTATACCTCTATTATGCCGACATTTTGAAGAAAAGCAAGAACAAAAAAAGCGATGCTGCATAACTTGAAAGTTATTCAGCACCGTGATAGAATAGTTTCCGCTCTCATCATCCGAAAAATACCGAACACTTGCAGAGAGGAACAAACAAAATGGAGCTCTTACAGTTAAAATACTTCCGGGCAGTGGCAGACGCAGGCCGCATTTCCACTGCCGCACAAAAGCTTTATATTTCGCCCCCTGCCCTCAGTGCCGCCATCTCCCGCCTGGAAAAAGACCTGGGCTGTGAGCTCTTTGACCGGGGAAACAACAGCATCGTCCTGAACCGGAACGGAGAAATCTTCCGGAAATATGTAGACCAGGTTTTCCGTTCTCTGGACGATGCCAGAGCTGAGCTCTCTCAGGCCAACGATCCGGACCGGCGCCATATTAAAATCGGCGTTACGACCTCCAACCTCTGGATCGGCCTGATTTGCGCTTTCTCTCTGGAATTCCCCCAGATCACCCTGTCCTACACCACCCAAAAGCTTTCTCAGCTGGACACCCGTTTTGGCCAGAAATACCGGCTTCTCATTGCGGAAGACCGGGATTTTGACGGCAGCAAGCTGAACTCCAGCCTTCTTTTTGACGATGACCGACCTGTTCTCATGGTTCATCCGGATCATCCTCTGGCTTCCCAGGAATCCGTAGACCTCCGAACCTGCGGGGAGGAAAATTTCATTTTGCCCACAGCGGACCAATCCCTGCATCAGATTGCCGCTTCTCTCCTGCAGGAGGCCGGAATTCATGTGAAGCATCCCTTTGAATGTACCTATATGCTGCGCCGCAGCGCCGTTGCCAATCGGCAGGGAATTTCTTTCAGCACCGCTTACGCCTGCAGAAACGAAGATCCTGCTCTCCGCTATATCCCCATTGAATCTCCCGCCTGCAAACTGACTCAGCGGGTCTATTGGGAAAAAGGCACCCAGCTTCGCCCGGAGGAGGAGCTTTTCCTCCGCTTTGCAAAGGAATACTTCAAGTAGACCGATCCGCCCTTATCTCCGGAACACCAATAAAACAATAACTCCAAGTCACAACCTCCGGCTAAGCCGGAGGCTTGAATAAGCCCTAGAAGGGCTTATTACAGGCCACACCCCTAAAGGGGCTCCGAAAAGGTTCGCCACTCGCATTACTTCTTCGGGCTACCCCTAAAGGGGTGTCTTGTTTTGC
>JAZUFG010000080.1:0-9717 GCA_045640565.1 Oscillospiraceae bacterium
TTTTCAGTCTGCTGCCTGACTGCTTTATATTTTGTTTGCAGAGCGCCTTGCGGGACGCTCAGGTTATTACGCCCTTTTTCACCGTCTGCAAATTCCACATCTTTTCTCACTTTTGGGATTGACTTTTAATAGTTAGTCTTTTATTTACTCTCAAGTTATGGAAGCTCGCGGCGCTTGCCGCGAGAATAAACCGCCGGGCGGCTTATTCAGCAGATACTATTATAGGAATTCCGGGGAAAATATCAACCCCAAGTCCGGCACAAATAATCTTGATTTTTCTTGCGTTTTGGACTATGATATAGGGTAATATGGGTAGGTTTCCCCTATTGTTGAATATCTGCCCCTGCGGGGGTATGAGGTGAAATATGGAAGAAGAAAGAAAGCATCCGGACGAAATCGATGAGATTTTGAAGGATATGGAAAATACTCTGAAGGCCTCTCAAACGGAAGAGGAGCCGGAGGAAAAGACGGAAGAGGAAAGCACAGAGAAGGGACGCGCCCCAAAGAACGGAAAGTTTACTTGGCTGATCGTTGCTGTTTCGGTGGCTGCTTTTCTTTTGCTGTTGGTTTTGATTGCCCTGATTCCCGGCGTTCGCTACGGTCTGGCGAACCGGGCAGCAGCCAAAGAAAACTATTCCTTTGCCCAAACCCTCTATGCAGGCACTATCAACTATAAAGACAGTGCCGAGAAATATGTGGAAATTGACCGTATTCTGCAGGATCGGGATTCTGAGAACTCCCGGCAGAAGGGCCTTGCTTATCTGGAAAAGGAAGATTGGGAAAAGGCGGAAAAGGCCTTCCTGGAGGCCGGGGGCTATGAAAACTGCGCTGTGCTGGCAGCATTTGCAAAAGCAAAGCAGGAACCCGTTTCCATAACTCTGTATAAAGAGAACGAAGCAGACAGAGTCCTTTCTCTGGAGCCGGAGCTTTTGCAGCTGAGCTATGACGCCGAAAAGGATGTCCTGTCCTTTAACGAGGAGTCCGTGAAAAGCTGGCTGGAAGAGCAGGCCAAGGAGATCAACAGGGATAAGGTGGATTCTTCCTGGACGCAGGAAGAGGAGGACAGCATTAAGATCACTGTGGGAACAGATGGCATTTCCCTGGATACCAAGCTGGTAATCAGAAAAATTGCGGAAGCTGTCCAAAAAGGCGAGCTGAACGAAATCACTGCCGGATATAATGTCAGCCCCGCCAAGAAGATTTCCCTGGCAGCTATCGTTAAGGAGGTCTGCACAGAGCCTGTCAATGCGGAATATGACCCCGAAACCCATACGGCGAAGGAAGGTCATAACGGGTATTCCCTGGATGAAAAGGCAGCCGAGGCAGTCCTTGCAAAAGCCAAGCCCGGAGAAAGCGTCACGATTCCCCTGACGGTCATTGAGCCGGTCTATGATAAAGATTCTTTGGACGGTATTTATTTCTCCTCTGTTATCGGGGAGTATACGACAAAGGATCTGGGGAACAGCAACCGCGCCACCAATATCAGATTGGCGGCCCAGGCAGTAAATGGCGTGTATTTGAATCCGGGGGAAGTCTTCTCCTTCAATGATGTGGTGGGCGAGCGGACCACGGCAAAGGGCTATAAACCCGCAGGCGCCTATTCCGGCGGCAAGAGCGTTCAGGAAGTCGGCGGCGGTATCTGTCAGGTTTCCAGCACCATTTATAACGCAGCCCTTCTGGCCAATCTGGCTATCGTCCAGAGGAGCGAGCACTGCTATCCCTCTGCCTATTGTCCTTTGGGCATGGATGCTACGGTTAGTTGGGGCGGTCCTCATTTCCGCTTCCGCAACAGCTCCGAATACCCGATCAAGATCGAAGCAGAGGTCGTGGGCGACAGCATCACCGTGCGGCTGATCGGCACGGACGACGGAGTCCATGTGGAAATGACCTATGAAGTCCTTTCCGTGAATGAGTATGAAACCAAAACCACCACGGACCCGGAGGAGGTCAACGAGATCGGCCATACGGGTTATAGCGTGGTTACCCACCGTCATGTTTACGATGATGCCACAGGCAAGGAAATTTCCTGTAATGTGGAGGCCTACAGCACCTATTCCCGTCAGGATATCGTGAAGCTGGAGGAAAAGCCCGAGGATCCGGAAGATCCCGAGGAACCCGATCCGCAGGAAACCCCCACCGAGCCCGGGGAAATTAATCCCAATCCCAATTTTGATATTCCTGAGCCGGAAGATCCGGAGGACGAGAATATCCCGATGGCGGTAGGCTAAAAGACGATAGTAAGAGCTCCCTGCAAATTCAAATGCAGGGAGCTCATTTTCATGCAATAAGCACCGGCCGGGCTTTGCTATATCTCTGTTGCCTGCAGGATACTTTCTGCGCCGATTCCGCAGGAGGAATAGTAATCCCGATCCTTCTCCCCCAATCCGTGGGAACTGATCGCCAGAATGTCATAACGGAAATCTTTGAAATAGGCCTGGAAGGCTTCCCCGGCGCCTCCGTGGAGAGCGCCCTCTTCGGCAAAGAGGATTTGTTCTATGTAGGAAGGCAGGATGGCCCGAATATTTGCGGCTGTTTCTCCGTAGGGAGAGAGCTTTTCCAGAATGACGACGCCCAGGGCTTTTTGCTCCCGGGCTTTCAGGACTTCCTTTGCCTCTTTTCCGTAGGTGACAACGGCGCTTTTGCAGCCCTCGGGGAAATCGTAATAGAGGTTTTTTCCGCGGGTTAAGCCGGAAATCGGCAGTTCCCCGCCGTTTGGATAGCGAATGATTTTCAAACCGGGGGAATAGATGGCCTCTCGAAGAATAGAACGGAGGCTTTCAAAGGTGGCAGGTGTGTAGATGACGGAATTCGGAACGGTGTTCATGAGGGAGACATCATAGATTCCGTGGTGTGTGGCTCCGTCAGAGCAGGCGAGGGATGCCCGGTCCACACAGACCGTGAGAGGCAGCCCCTGCAGGCTCAGGTCATGCAGAATGTTGTCGTAAGCCCGCTGCAGGAAGGTGGAATAAACGGCAAATACCGGCAGCAGCTTCTGCGCTGCCAACCCGGCTGAGAAGGTAACGGCGTGCTCCTCTGCAATGCCCACATCAAAGAATCGCCGGGGGAATTGCTCCTTGAAGGGGATCAGACCGGTTCCATCCGCCATGGCGGCGGTAACGGCGCAGATTTTCGGGTCTTCCCGAGCCAGATCGCAGAGCACCAGGCCCATCTCCGTGGAAAAGTTGGCAGAGGGGGAGCAGCCTGCGGCAGGAATTCCGTGATAACGGGAAGGATTGTCCTCGGCGGGAGCAAAGCCCTTTCCTTTTTTCGTTTTCACATGGATAATGGCCGGCTTTCCGAAAAGCTTGGCTTCTTCCAGCAACCGTTCCACCCTTTCTTCGTCATTGCCGTCCACCGGGCCCAGGTATCGGAGGCCCAGTTCTTCAAAATAGTTAGCCCCGTAAACGGCCCGCTTGAAGATCGATTTCAGGCGGGAACTTCCTTTATAGAGGCATTTTCCGATAAAAGGGATCCCCGTGAGGAAGCTGGAAAAGCGCCTCTTTGCGGGATAATAGTTTTTGGAGGAACGCAGCTTTGTCATCAAAGAGGCAAAAGCACCTGAGGTATGGGAGATGGACATTTCGTTCTCATTCAGGATCAAAATGAGACGGCAGTTTTCCCGAATGTTGTTCAGTCCTTCATGGATCAGGCCACCCGTGTAGGCGCCGTCTCCCAGGACAACAACGGTATAGGCGTCGCTGCCCAGCAGCCTGTCCGCTTCCGCAAAGCCCAGCCCCGCAGAAAGAGAGGTGGAGGAATGGCCTGCGCCGAAGGGATCATGCTCGCTTTCCGAGCGTTTGGTAAAACCGGAGAGATAGCCCGGCTCCCGCAAATGGTCAAATGCGTCTTTTCTCCCTGTCAGGATTTTATGGACATAGCTTTGGTGGCCCACATCAAAAAGGATATGGTCCTTCGGAGAATCAAAAACCCGATGAATGGCAATGGTGACCTCAACAATTCCCAGGTTGGAGGCCAGATGCCCGCCGCTTTTCAGGACCTTTTCGCACAAAAAAGCCCGAATTTCTTCGGCTAAACCCAAAGTTTCTTCATGGGAAAGCGCTTTCAAATCCTCGGGAGAGTTTACCCGGGAAAGAATATCTTCCATAGTGATTACGGTCCTTTTCAGAATTCTCCCGCCTGATAAAGCAGGGCAGAAAGGGCACAGAGGGGGGCAGTTTCGCAGCGAAGGATTCGCTTCCCCAGAGTGCAGATGGAAATCCCCTTTTCGGCAGCGTGCGCCACTTCCTCCGGGGAGAAACCTCCCTCGGGTCCTGTGATCAGGGCGGCACTGTGGAAGGGTTTGGCCTCCATGGCGGCCCGGAAGGTCAGGGATTCTTCGTTTTCATAGAAAAGTACCTTGAGGTCGCAGGTCCTTGCCTCTTCCAGCATGGCCTCATAGCCGGGAAGGACCCGCACAAGAGGAATGACGCCCCGACCGCTCTGCTCGGCGGCCGCTTCTGCGATTTTCTGCCAGCGTTCCAGCTTTTTCTGCAGGAGCTTTTCCTCTAATTTTGCCACGCAGCGGGAGGAGGGGAAGGCAATGATTTCCTGTGCTCCCAGCTCTGTCGCTTTTTGGATCACATGTTCCAGCTTGTCACTCTTGGCCAAAGCCATATAGACCCGGGCCTCCACGGCGGGCTCTCCTTTGCTGGGTGCCGAAGAAAGCACGGTCAGAGAGATATCGTCCTTTCCTATGCGGGAAACCTTACAGTAATAGTCCGTTCCCGCCCCATCGCAGAGGGTCACGGACTCCCCCACCCGCAGGCGCAGGACCTGGGCATGATGGAAAGTGTCCCCGATTAGGAGGATTTCGCCCTCCCGGGCTTCAGATTTATGGATAAAAAATCTCGGCATTTTCAGCCTCCAACTCAATTTCTTTCCATATTATATTGGATTTTTCATTCTTCGTAAAGTGCCAGTTGATTTTTGATACCCTGTTTGCGTCACAATATCCTTGTGCCTGGAATCAAACCGTGCTAGTATTATCCTGTTTTCTTTTATGTTTATCCTGCTTTTGAGGGCTTTTTTATGGCAAACGAACTTTATCATACACATATATCCACTTCCCACCGCTGGCTTGACCTGGATTTCCGGGAGGTCTTTCACTATCGGGATCTGATCTGGCTTTTCACCAAGCGCTCCTTCACGGTCTCCTATAAGCAGACCGTTTTGGGTCCTGCCTGGCTTTTCCTCAATCCCCTCCTTTCCAGCCTGATCTACACCGTCGTTTTTGGCCAGATTGCCGGGCTGAGCACCGACGGTGTCCCCCGGATCCTTTTTTATCTCTGCGGCACGGCCATTTGGGGATTCTTTTCTTCTTCCCTGAATTCCAATTCCGGCACCTTCCTCAACAACGCCGGTCTTTTCGGCAAGGTCTATTTCCCCCGTCTGACAGTGCCTATCTCCAATATGCTTACGGCGGCGATCCGTTTCGGCATTCAGATGCTTCTGGTCCTGATTTTCCTTCTTTACTTTGTTCTGACCGGTGCGGTGACGCCCCATTATTGGGCTTGGCTCCTTATTCCCCTGATCCTCCTTCATCTGGGGCTCCTGGGCATGGGCCTGGGCATGATCATTTCCAGTCTCACCACAAAGTACCGGGATCTCACGGTTTTGGTGGGCTTCGGCATGACCCTTTGGATGTATGGCACTCCCGTGGTCTATCCCCTTTCTCAGCTTTCCGGCAATCCCCTTTTGGAAAAGCTTCTCCTCTGGAATCCCGTCACCATGCCCATTGAGCTTTTCCGCTATGCGCTTTTGGGAGTAGGAACCCTCCGGGCGGGCACTTACATTTGGTCCGTGGCTTTCACCCTCCTTGTGACCTTCCTGGGCCTTTTGATTTTTAAACGCGTTGAGCGCACCTTCATTGATACGGTCTGACGCATTCTTCTCACAAGTGCTCATTCCGCAGCTCGTTCGTCTCCTTGCAGCCCGTACCCTCCGTCTCCTTGCAGCCTGCAGCTTGCAGCTTGCAGCTATTAATAATATGGTGTAAATGTATGAATGAAAGTAATTTGAATCCGGCTATCGCCATTTCGATAGCCGGCCTAAAGAAACAATATCGGTTGGGCCAGATCGGCGGCACTACCCTTCAGGCAGAGCTTCAGTCCTGGTGGGCCAAAAAGCGGGGCAGGGAAGATCCCAACCTCCGCATCGGCGCGGATCCCCGTCTCATCGGCCAGAAATTCTGGGCCCTGGACGGTGTGGATCTGACGGTCCGCAAGGGAGAAGCTTTGGGCATCATCGGTGCCAACGGCGCCGGTAAGTCCACCCTGCTCAAAATTCTCTCCCGTATTACTGCTCCCACCGAGGGGGACATTGATATCTACGGTCGGGTCAGCTCTATGCTGGAGGTGGGAACCGGTTTCCACGGCGAGATGACAGGCCGGGAAAACATCTATCTGAACGGCGCCATCCTGGGCATGACCCGGAAGGAGATTGATGCCCGCATGGAAGATATCATCGATTTTTCCGAGGTCCGGGATTTTATTGATACCCCCGTTAAGCGCTATTCCTCCGGCATGTTTGTCAAGCTGGCCTTTGCCGTGGCGGCCCATCTCAACAGTGAGATCATGGTCATGGATGAGGTCCTGGCCGTGGGCGATATGGCTTTCCAGAAGAAATGCCTCAGCAAAATGCGGGAGGCGGCCAATGTTCAGGGCCGCACGGTCCTCTATGTCAGCCACAATATGAACACCATCCGGGAGCTCTGCACCCGCTGTATTGTCCTGGACAAGGGCAGGATCGTCTTTGACGGGGATGTGGAGCAGGCCATTGCCCTCTATATGGACTTGGCCATCGGAGAGGACGAGGTGGATATGGATTTAAGCCAAAAACCCCATGCCACCCCGGACATGGATTTCGGCATCACCATGACCCATTTGACCCTCCGGGATAAGGTCCTCCCTATCTATGATAATCAGGAACCGCTGAAGATGGATTTGACCGTTAAAATCTCCAAGCCTGTCAAAAATGTTCTCTTCCGCCTGACCCTCCGCACGGATACGGACCAGGCTCTTGCCACCTCCTGGTCCGAGCCCCGGAACTTCTTCAGGCTGGGTGAGGAAAAGGTCAGTTATTCCCTCCCCCTCTCCACCCTGGCCAAGGGCACCCTCTACTGCTCCATCGGCCTGTTCTATCGGAATGACCTGGGGGCCATGGTGGGCATCGACCATATCACCCGGGCCTTTAAGATTGAGATTCAGCCCCGGCTGGGCGCTGCCTTCTGGCATACCGGCGCCTATGGCTACCTGAAGCTTCCGGATATGGCCTGCCTCACCCATACGGGCATTTATAAAATTGCCGATACGGTGGTGGAGATCCGTTCCTTCTATGAGCAGGTCCACATGCTCTGCCGGGACTATGTCTGGGAAGGCACTCCGGAGCTGACCCTGGAAATCACGGAAGAAGATCTTGCTCTGGAGCAGGAAAAAGCCAAAGAGACTGCAAAACAGGAGGGCAGACAGGCAAGTGCTTCCCCTGCCTATCTGGAGACCCTGGCAGTTTACCGCAAGTTAGCCCGAGCTCTCGTTGCCAAAAATATTCTCCTCTTCCATGGTTCTGCTATCGCTGTGGATGACTGTGCTTATCTCTTCACAGCCAGGAGCGGCACAGGCAAGAGCACCCACACCAGACTTTGGCGGGAGCGCTTCGGGGAGCGGGCCTATATGGTCAATGACGATAAGCCCCTTTTGAAGATCACGGAAGAGGGCGTCCTTGTTTACGGCACTCCATGGGACGGCAAGCATCGCCTGAGCCGCAATACCTCTGTTCCCCTCAAGGCCATCTGCGTTTTGCATCGCGGGGAGGAGAATGAGATTCATCCGATCTCTGCCTCGGAGGCCCTTCCCGAGCTCCTTCAGGCCTGCTATCGCCCGGAGGATCCTGCAGATATGCTTCTGTTTTTAGGCCTTCTTGACAGGCTTATGAAAAAGTCGGGCCTCTATAGCCTTCACTGCAATATGGACCCGGAAGCTGCCCGGGTTTCTTATGAGGGCATGAAGGGAGGAAGAGAATGCTGACAGAACAGACCAACCTGGAGGAATTCCTCCAAAAGCAGGGCTATCTGGTCTATCCCAATGTGGGAGCCAGCATGCGGCCCCTTCTCCGCCAGGGCAAGGACCTGATGTTTATTGAAAAGAAGGGTCCCGGCCGCTGCAAAAAATATGACGCAGTACTCTATAAACGGGGAGAAAAATATATCCTCCATAGGATCCTGCAGGTTCGGGAGGAGGATTATGTCATTGTGGGAGATAACTGCTGGCGCCGGGAATTCGGCATTCAGGATAGCCGGATCCTGGGTGTCCTTACTGCCGTCCAGCGGGGCAAACGAAAAATCCTGGTCACGGATTGGGACTACCGCCTTTATGTTCACCTTTGGTGCGACTTTTATCTTCTGCGGTCGGCCGTCCTCATCCTGAAAATGTTCCTTTTCCGGGCACTCCATTTGGCAAAAGCAGCCCTCCGAAAGCTGGGCCTCTATAAAAAATAACCGTCCGTTCAACCGGTCGGTTATTTTTCCGCCTTCTTGCGGCTAAAGTGAGAATTGCAAAGGGGAAAAGGTTGTAATAAAATTTTTCGGGGGCCGTCCATCTTCGGCAGCATCCGTAATTTTGTCAACCGGTGAGTATGTTCGTGCGATTTGAAAAACGGCGGAGGAATATTTAATGACACAAAAAACCGCAATTCGATTTTTTGAAGATGCCCCCGTGCGTGCCGTTTGGGACGATGAGACCGCAAAATGGTGGTTTTGCGCAGTGGATATCGTCGAAGCACTGACAAAATCAAAGAATCCGAGAAATTACTGGGCAAAATTCAAAAGCCGGCACAATGAGTTGATGACGATTTGTCGCCGACTGAAATAAAAGGCAAACGACGGAAAGTTTTACAATACCGATGTTGTGGACGAAAGCGGATTCAATACCGTTATCGCGCTGATCCCGAGCAAAAACCTCTTGCAATCCAATTCTCATCAACCTATAATGGCCTTAACGAATATTTTTCGTTCATAAAAAGGAGAAAAGAATATGGAAAAGAAATCCAGTTTGAAAACGGGGCAATTGATTGCGCTGATTGCAATTGCCGTATTAAACATTCTTTGGATTGTATGTAATCTCATATTGTTCAAAGTAAGTATTGCGTCTAAAATCTGCATTCCAATCGCTATGTTTGTCATAGCGGTGATCTATGCGCTGTACGGATACAAAAAGCCGCATGGTAATCATATGAGATATTTGTTGTTGACATATGTCGTGTATGAAGGGATTGTATTTATTCGCAGCATACCCTCACAACCCACTTATCTGATGGTAGTTTATTTAGCAATTATCGTTCTGTCCACATATATGGCAGGAAGACTTGATCGATACAAGCAGAATTTAGTGATTAGTATAATTGTTTTGATCCTTCAGGCCGTTAATTCTTTTTATTTTGTCGATCGGGCAATTAATCGTAATTCTCTGTCCTTCGCCTCCTTCTTTAGTTTCATTGGATCGGTGACCATTTGGCTCGCAATTGCCGCAAGCTATATCATCCGCTACAAGCCTCATATTGAAGCTGGCTTGGCTGACAAAAATTAAAGACTAACTATTAAAAGTCAATCCCAAAAATGAGAAAAGATGTGGAATTTGCAGACGGTGAAAAAGGGCGTAATAACCTGAGCGTCCCGCAAGGCGCTCTGCAAACAAAATATAAAGCAGTCAGGCAGCAGACTGAAAA
>JAZUFG010000081.1:0-1606 GCA_045640565.1 Oscillospiraceae bacterium
CGATGCGGCTGCGGTTGACTTATATTATACCAGCGAATACTGGATCAATTCGGGAGGTGTGTTCAATTTCGGGGTTTCGGCCGGTTATCAATGGGAGAAGGACCTGCTCCGTTTCCAGTTCATGCGCAGCCCTGCATCCAAATGGGAGGACAGGCTTTTTTCCTATAATCTGGGTTGGTACGGCCGGCACGGCTGCTGGAAATCCATATACAGTCTGAATCTTTTCGGAATGGAGGGAGGGAGTTATATGGGACAGCTTGCCCTGGGCAATCTTTTCACTTCCGGCAGGGCCGCCATTACCCTGGATGCCATAAGCAGATCCGATATGGGTGATATCCGCCCCTTTGGCAGTTATTCCCTTGTCGGTGAGTTCAAATGGAATTTCAGTGAAAAGCTAGATGCATTTGTCAGGGGTTCCAGAGACAGAAACAGAGGTTTTGCCCGGGATTTCTTTGTTTTTGACGGGACGTCCTGCAACAAACTGGGAGGAGGCGTGGAATTCAAGCCCATTCCTACAGTCAGACTTCACGCATACTACTATAAGAGATGGGGGGACATTGCAGGCAGAATCTCTGACCTGGATGTCTTCAACATAGGTGCTACCTGGCAGATTATTATTTTAAAGAAAAAATGAAAAAGTATCGTTCAGGCTTGATTTGCCTGGGAGTTTTGCTGCTCGTTTTCGGGTATCTGGGGTACGTAATGGGTGCTTCCCATATGCTGAACACCATTATGCACACGGCTCACGACCTTTTGCTGAACACCTGTTTCTTCCTTATGGCCATTTGCGTGCTGATGGGAGCTCTGAGCCGCCTGCTGCTGGATTTCGGAGTGGTCGATCTGGTAGGCCGCTTGTTCAAGCCTTTGATGAAACCGCTTTTCAACCTGCCGGGAGAAGCCTCCCTGGGTGCGGTGATGACCTTCCTCTCCGACAATCCCGCCATCATCACCCTTGCCAGGGACAGGAAATTTTCCAGAAAATTCAAGACATATCAGCTCATATCGCTCACCAACTTCGGCACCGCCTTCGGGATGGGCCTTATTGTGATTGTCTTTATGATAGGGCAGGGCTTCGTGTGGCAGCCGCTGGTCGGTCTTTTCGGAGCCTTTGTGGGAGCTATCGTCTCCACGAGGCTGATGCAGCTGTTCACTTTGAAGGAGCATCCGGAATTCAGGTATCAGCAGCCCTCCGTACAGGGAGTGCAGCCTGAAACTGAAGAGGAGAACCAGGCTGGCGAGGAATCCGCGTTCGTTAAGATTCTTAATGCACTTCTGGATGGTGGCAAGAGTGGCGTGGAGGTCGGAATGTCCATCATTCCCGGAGTCCTTATTATCTCCACCCTGGTGATGCTGCTCACCTTCGGCACCTCCGCTGCCGGCACTTATACCGGCAGTGCCTATGAAGGAACGGAACTTCTTCCCTGGCTTGCCGGGAAAATCAATTTTGTGTTTGAATGGCTGTTCGGTTTCGATGACCCACATCTGGTCGCCTTCCCCATCACGGCTCTCGGTGCCGTTGGAGCAGCCCTCGGCGTCATTCCCAGATTCATAGCGGAAGGTTGGGTGAACGGGAATGCTGTTGCCGTATGCACCGCCATCGGAATGT
>JAZUFG010000082.1:0-2171 GCA_045640565.1 Oscillospiraceae bacterium
TTAACAACAAAATCAAAACTCTCCGGCGTAAGGGATACGGCTATCCAGACGACGATTACTTCTTCCTGAAGCTGTTCGATGTCAGCCGGAAGCCCTACATCAGAAATCCTTCATCCCACAACTTTTATGATTGACCCAAAAATTTTCGGAAAAATGTAAAAAATTTTTGCGCTGATGGTTGTTTTTCGGGGGTCATTTTCTGGTTAAGTGTAGGGAACTTTTTTCAGCCCTAACATTTCAGAAAAAAAGGAGATCAAAAAATGCCAGAGAGTTTCATCATGATGCGTTCGTACCACGATGCCATCATGAAGCTGCCGGAGGAGGGGCAACTGCCTTTATTCAAAGCGATATGCCGGTTTGCTTTTCTGGGAGAGGAGCCGAGACTGGCCGGAGTGGAGGATCTTGTCTTTTCTCTAATTCGTCCCAGTTTGGAGAGTAACCTTCGGAATTACGAATGCGCCCAGAAGCACAGAAAAGGGAAAAATCAGAGCCACGGATACTCCAATGAAAATCATAACTCATATCCGGATTTGGAGAGGGAAAGGGGGAAGGAGAAGGGGAAGACTATAGATAGGGATAAGGATAGGGATTTGGATGAGGATTTGGATTTGGATAAGGATTTAGATTGGGATTATGAAAAGAAAGAACAGTGGATAAAGGGTGCAGGGGAAAAGGAGGAGAGAGAGGAAGGACTGCTTCCCCAAAAGCCCAAGCCAACGGATTTCTTTGAGGAGTTCGCGGGCAGCAATGAGGAGCTCCTGGGAGCCCTGAGGGAATTTGAAGCCTTTTGCGCCGAGGCGGGGAGGCCCATGAACAATTTGAAGCGGGGAGAGATCATTGCCCAGCTGAAGGCCTTTCCCCGGTCCGAATGGATCCCCATGCTGGAGCAGAGCGTGAAGAACAAAATGACCTATCTCTACAGATTACTGAACAAATAATTTTTTTAGGAGGATTTTTTTATGACAAAAGCAGAAGAAATTTTGACCGTAGCAAAGAACTTGGATGAAGACATTTTGCAGAGGATGAAGGAGATCCATCTCCTGGAGAACGTCAGCAAGAGTTTGGACGCCGTCTGGGAAGCTATGACTCTGGTGGACGGGGAAGTGGAGGCACTGGGAGACGCACGGAACTGTTCGGAGGTCATGCAGGAGGCGCAAAGCGCCTGCCTGGAGTCCCTTCTGGAAAAGCGGAAAGAGGCGATGGACCTGATCCGCCGGGTGGAGAACCCCTTCTACCGCTATTTCCTGGAGCAGGTCTATCTCTGCGGGAAGGACAAGAAGGAGACGGCAAAGGCCATGGGTTATGACGAGCACCACGCTGGGCTGGTCCAGCACAACGCATTACAGATTTGCCAGAGAATTTTGAAGAAGAACGAGAAGGAGGAAGAGAAATGAACGATTTGGAATTTATGGACAAGGCCTGGAATCTGGAAGGAAGACTGCAGGAACGGGCCAAGCAGTATCACGAGGCCAAGCTTTTGGCCGAAAAGGCGGAGGAGATGATCAACAGCCTCCCCATGAGCTTCCGGGGTGTGCCCCATCTCCTGAAGATCCGGGAGGAGGCCGCAGAAATGAAGACCGGCCTGGAGGAGGAAATTTTTGAGCTTCTGGAGATGAAGCTGGATGCTCTGGAGATCGTGAAGGGAATTGAGGATTCCTGTGTCCGGCGTCTCTTCCGGGGATATTTCCTTTTCGGCAAGGATGCGGAAAGAGTCCCGGCCATTTACAAGAACTGCAAGAAATTTTTTGAATTGCAGGAGGAAGCGTGAAGATAAGCTACAAGTTTGCCGATGGGGAGATTCAGGTCGTTGAGGTGTCCAAGGAGATCGGGAAATTTATCCGGGACTCCCGGCGGAAGGAGGAAGCCGGGAATAGAAGAGAAAGATATCACAGAGAGTTTTCCCTGGATCAGGAACTCTTTGAAAGTGACCGCCTTCAATACCCAGATCCCTGTGAGGGGCTGATTCGGCGAGAGAGCCGGGAAGAGCTCAATAGGGCACTGAAACGGCTGACACCCTGCCAGAGACGGCGAATATACCAATTGGCAGACGGTGAAAGCCTGCGGATGATTGCGCGGAAAGAAGGGAAGGGTTTGTCCCCAATTTACTACTCCTGCGAGGGGGCTAGAAAAAAATTAAAAAAAATTGGGTCAATCATAAAAGTTGTGGGATG
>JAZUFG010000083.1:0-69870 GCA_045640565.1 Oscillospiraceae bacterium
GTTTTCAGGGTACATCTTAATAAGTTGGTGTTGATTGGCTTGAGGGTCCACCTGTTCCCATCCCGAACACAGAAGTTAAGCTCAAGATCGTCGACGATACTTGTCGGGTGACTGACTGGGAAAATAGATAACGCCAACACAAGAAAGCACTTACCGGAAACGGTAGGTGCTTTTTTGCTGTGTACATGTATATCTGGGAAGAACAGAGGCGCGTTTCATCAACTTCTCTTGTGTTTTCGCAATTAGAGTTATATAATGTCTGAGGGATAAACAGTTTGATGCTTTATTCCCGAGGAGAATGCAGAGGTATTTCATAAAGAAAACAGAATGCAGCTGTGAATGAAATATGATGGCGATAGGTTATAAGAGTATAGAAGAAGCTATACCTTCTATCAATAAGTGGAGAAAATGAACATGTTTGAAGGTTACAAATACTGTCGCATCCAGGGACGTGAAATTGCAGAGTTCACCAATTATGCCAACGGTGTTTTCGGTATTTTTCGTGATTTTGAGAAAAAGCATGTCATGAACGACGAGGATTTGGAACTCTACCGGGAAATCTGTCGGTTTTTTGAGGAAGAGCTGCCATGGCCGCCGATGTGCAATGCGCACCAGCGAGTTATTTGTTTTTTTAAGACAGAAAATGTTCGCGAAATGATGAAATATATGAAGCCGCTTTTATGGCTTTTGGAGCGATATAACCATCCCTATGATGTTATTCTGACCAATTTCCCGGGCAACATCGTTTATGAGGACGAGTATCAGATCGTTGTCACAATTGACGAGCTGATTTATGATAATGCCGATCAAATTTATGATGATATTTTTGAACGGCAGAAAAGAAAAGCATAGCGGGTGCAATAGGAAAGACTTTCATTTTTCAAAAAACCGAGGGGAACGATCATTTGACTGATTGTTCCCCTTTTTCGCTTTCTTTGTTCTTCATTTGGCACCGTTCCGTCATTTTTCAAAGGAATCCATAAATGCCCGGAGAATCCTTTCTCCGTCTGCCGGTTCCGCTTTCCGATTAGCAAAGCACATCCTTTCCGGATGCCACTGGACGCCGAGAATCGGGCGGTCCCGATGTTCAATTGCCTCCACGACTCCGTCCGGAGCACGGAGACTTACCCGAAAGCCCTCTGCAATTTTTCTGCAGCCCTGATGGTGAGAACTGTTGATAATGAAATTCTCACCGTAGAGCCGGCGCATGAGGGAACCCTCTTCTGACTGTGCAGTATGGTAATTTTCCCAATTCTCCACCAAACGGCGGTGAAAACCGGCTGTCGCCAGATCCTGGTATATAGAACCGCCAAAATAGATATTGATAAGCTGGCAGCCCCGGCAAACTCCCAAAATCGGTTTATTATTCTTTTCAAAGATATGAAGAAGAGAAAACTGCGCGGCATCCAATTCGTCATCTATGTTTTGGCTTCCTCGGATTTCTTCCCAAAAATAGCGGGGATTGGCATCTCCCCCTCCCGGAAGAAGCAGGTGACTGCAGCCTTCTGCGTCCTCCGGCCGCAGGGAAAGAACGAAGGAAACTCCCATGGCGTCAAAAGCAGAGAGAAAGTTCTTCGCATTTTCCGGATTGTTTTCCGCAATCAAAACTTTTTTTCCTTCTATCATCATATGGCCTTTCCCGAGGAACTTTTACTATATTGAGCGTTGGATAAAGTGACCTCGCCGCTGCTATTATCCTGTTTATCAGCAAGATATGCAAGGGGTATTTTTCAAAAAATCAAAAACAGGCTGATAGAAGAGCGTTCTTTGGAAGGCTCTGCGTTTGAGGCTTCCCTTTTGGTCAAGATGGGAGTATAATGAAACTGCCGCGGGAGCGTGTACGAATCTGCATGGGAAGGGACGGATGAAAATGAATAAGATTCCTGCAATTGATCTCCACTGCGATACGATCGCTTTGATTCGGAGCTGCAGTGTTCAGGCGGAAAATGAAAGAAAGGGGCTGGAAAACGGCCCGATTTTCTTCTCCGTTTCGGAAAAGGAGCTGGAGGAGGGGATTCATCTCAGGCATAACGGCCGGCATATCGATGCCGAACGCCTGAAAGGATCCGGATATTTCTGCCAGTGCCTTGGCCTTTGCGCCAGCCAAAGGGCAGCCAATGCTGCGCATGTCACGCCCTGGGAGTACCTTCAGCAGCTTTTTGACTGCTTTGACAGGGAGGTTGCGGACTGCTCCGAGCTTCTTCGTCCTGCTGTCAGCGGCTCGGAGATGGAAGCAAACTTCCGGGCCGGTTATGTTTCTGTCATGAAGACCATGGAGGACAGCATGGCCCTCGGCACGGATCTTGCCCATCTGGAGGAGGCCTACCGCAGAGGCGTGCGGATGGCAAGCCTGACCTGGAACTTTGAAAATGATCTGGCCTTCGGTCACAGAAAGACCGAAACGGGCCTTGAGATTGATGCTGTGAACGGCCTTAAGCCTGCGGGACGCGAGTTCGTGAAGGCAATGGAGGCCCTTGGAATGATCGTGGACCTCTCCCATCTGAACGACGCGGGCACAGCAGATATTCTTTCCCTTCTGAAACCCTCCACTCCTGTTATCGCCAGCCATTCCAACGCCCGCGCCCTCTGCGGCCACGCGAGAAATCTGCCGGACGAATATTTGAAGAAGATTGCCGACCGGGGAGGCATTATCGGGATCAACTTCTGGCATGCCGTTCTGAACGAAGCTTACAGGAACGGGCCTGAAAAGCTGAGCGCTGTTTCGGATATGTGTGAGCATATGAAATATATCCGCAGGGTCGCAGGGATTGACAGTATTGGCCTGGGGTCCGACTTTGACGGGATTACTTCCAAAACGGAGATCTCCGGCTGTGGAGAGATTCAAAAGCTGGCAGAGGGCATGGACCGCGCGGGCTTCACCGGGGAAGAGATCGAGAAGGTCTTTTATAAAAACGTTCTCCGGGTCTTCAAAGATGTGCTGGGCTGAAAAAAGCAGAGTGCCTGATTAGGGACATCCGGATAAAACAAGCCCGGGATAGAATGTTTTGATTCTATCCCGGAAATTATCGGATTCTGCCCGGAAAAACGGCTTTATTCCAACATCCGAATACAGAAAAACTATTTACGGATGCAGACGGATATGGTATAGTGTTCACATAAGAATCTTATGTTAAGGAGTAATGGGCGTGAAAATAAAGAGGATCCTATTGCTTGTTGCGGCGGCATTTTTGATCGCCGTGAGTTTTTGCGCCTGTTCGCAGAAGGATAAGGGAGATTTTTCGGGCAAAAGGATAGGTGTGCTCACAGGATCGGTATTCGATGAAGTGGCAAGGAAATATATTGAAGACCCTGAAATAAGCTATTTCAATTCCAACGCCGATATCGCCATAGCGCTTGATAAGGGCAAGATAGACGGCTACGTAAACGATGAGCCGGTATGGAGGCTGCTCTCCGGAGAATACCCCAACCAGATATGCAAATCCAAATTCTCGCAGGAGGAGTACGGTTTCATTTTCCGCAAGAACGATGAAAAAAGTGCTGCTGTCTGCGGGCAGATAAGCGAATACATAAGGAAAATCAAGGCAGACGGTACTCTGAAAGAGATCGACGAAATATGGTTTGGCAGCGATGAGTCGAAAATGAAGGTAGATTTTTCCTTCACCGGGGAAAACGGCACGCTCACCATGGCCACCACCACCGATATCGGCGCACCCTTTGCCTATATGATAGGCGGAGATTTTGCCGGATATGATATTGACGTTGCCGCGCGCTTCTGCAAAGAGTATGGCTACCGTCTTGAAATCGTGAACACCACCTTTGCCGGCATGCTTGCTTCCGTTTCCTCGGGCAAAAGCGACTTCGGCGGCGCCTGCATAACGATAAACGACGAACGAAAAGAAACCATGCTCTTCTCTGAGTCGGACTACATTGGCGGCAGTGTGCTTGTGTGCAGGGATTCGGATACCGGTATAGAAACCGTGCGGGAAAGGCAAGCAAAAAAGAAAAGCGCGGATGACGGGCTGGACGAGTTTTCCGGCAAGCGCATCGGCGTACTCACCGGCACGATATTTGACGGTGTTGCCAAGAAAAACTTAACGGATCCCGAGCTGCATTACTTCAATTCATCGGCCGATCTTGCCCTTGCTTTGAACAGAGGCAAGATTGATGCCTATATTACCGATGAACCGATATGGCGCCTTATTTCTTCGGAATATACCAGCCAGATTTGCCACACGGTATTTTCAAGGGAAAAATACGCCTTCATATTTGAGAAGGACGACGCAGAGAGCACCCGCCTTTGTGCCGAGTTTAACGAATTCCTGAAAAAGGCAAAATCGGATGGTACCTTAAGAGAGATAGACAGTATATGGTTTGGCAGCGACGAATCAAAAAAGACGGTTGATTTATCCGCGCTTACCGGCGAGAACGGAACCCTTACCTTTGCAGCAAGTACCGATACCGGCGAACCCTTTGCCTATATGAACAACGGAAGTCTCGTTGGCTACGATATTGACGTCGCCGTGCATTTCTGCAAGGAGTACGGCTACGGGCTTGAGCTGATAAATACCCATTTTGATGCCATTCTGCCTGCAGTATCGTCCGGAAAATGCGATTTTGCCGGCTCCTGCATAACGATTACGGAGGAGCGGCGCGAATCGGTGCTTTTCTCGGATGCAGACTATGAGGGCGGCAGCGTGCTTGTGTGCAGGGAACAGAGCGAAAACAGCATCACCTCGCGGGAGCAGCTTGCCGGCACAAAAACCGGCGTGCTCACCGGTTCCATGCACGGTACCGCCGCGCAGCAGTATTTGCCCTACTGTGAGATTGAATATAACGACTCGACTGCCGATCAGGCAATTGCCCTTGAGTCCGGGGAAATCTCATCCTATGTTACGGATGAGCCGGTAGCCCGTGCGATTATCGCGCAGTACCCCGATCAGCGGATACTTGAAACCCTCTTTGATGAAGACTATTCCTTTGTTTTCCCTGCGGTGAATAAGGAGCGCTCGCTGTCCCTGTGCAGGGAGTTCAACGCGTTTTTGGAGCAGTCGCGGGCTGACGGAACCCTTCAGGAAATAGATAAGATATGGTTTGGCAGCGACGAATCCAAGAAGAAAGTTGATTTATCCGTGCTCACCGGCGAAAACGGAACTCTGAATGTTGCGGTATGTTCAACGGTAGGTGCGCCCTTCTGCTATCTGAGCGACGGTCAATGCATAGGCTACGATATCGATATCGCGGTGCGTTTCTGCAAAGCCCGCGGTTACGGTATCCGTATGACCGACTATAACCTCGGCGATTTTTTCAGCTGTGTCTCTTCGGGTAAATGCGATTTCGGCTGTTCCGGAATAACAGTCCTCGAGGAGCGAAAGGAGAATATGATATTCTCCGATCCGGATTACAGCGGCGGCTGTGTTGTCGTTGTGCGGGATGAAGTACCGGAGGTTGACGAAAACGGATTTATCATCCGCCTTAAAGATAGTTTCAATAAAACCTTTATCCGTGAGAACAGATATCTGCTCTTCCTTTCAGGGCTCGGCACAACGGTACTGATAGCCTTGCTTTCAATTGCCCTGGGCTCAGTTCTGGGCTATGCTGTATATTTGTGCTACTACCGTGGCGGAAAGATATTCTGCGCAGCTACGGATCTGATCGTCCGCATAACGGAAAATACGCCCATGGTAATGATCCTCATGATCCTTTACTACATTATTTTCAGCAATTCCGATATGAGCGGTATGTGGGTCGCTGTCATAGGGTTTACGGTCGTATTCGCCGGCGCGGTGATAGATCTCTTTAAAATGGGTGTAGGCGCGGTAGACCGGGGCCAAAGGGAGGCAGCTCTTGCCCTTGGCTATACCGAAAACGGCGCATTTATGCGCATGATACTGCCGCAGGCGGCATATCACTTCCTGCCGGGCTACAAGAGCGCGGTGGTAAGGATCATAAAAGAAACAGCGATAGTAGGCTACATTGCCGTGCAGGATCTTACCAAGGTAAGCGACATCATACGCAGCCGCACCTATGAGGCCTTCTTCCCGCTTATCGTTTCGGCTGTTATCTATTTCTCCATTGCGCTTCTTTTCAGCTTTGTTATCAACCATATCGAGATCCGTCTTGATCCCCGCTCACGTAAACCCGAAAACATACTGAAAGGGGTGAATAGAGATGATTGAGATAAGGCATCTGAGCAAAAAATTCCCGGCGTCAACTCCGCTGAATGATGTATCCGTTACCATAAACGACGGCGACATCATCTCGGTCATCGGCCCGTCAGGTAGCGGCAAATCCACCCTGCTGAGATGTATTAACCTCCTTGAAAAGCCCACCTCGGGAGAAATTTTAGTCGATGGCGTAAGCATAACCGACAGAAGGTGCAATAAAAGCGAAGTCCGCAAAAGAATGGGCATGGTTTTCCAGTCCTATAATCTTTTCGGGCATCTTACCGTGATCGAAAACATTATGCTGCCGCAGATGGATCTGTTAAAGCTTGACCGCCAGGCAGCATACAAGAAGGCTATGCGCCTCTTGGAGCTGGTAGGCATGGAGGGCAGAGCTCTGCAGTATCCTGATGTGCTTTCGGGAGGACAAAAGCAGCGCGTTGCCATAGCCCGCGCTCTTTCCACGAATCCCGATATTCTCCTTTTGGATGAGCCCACAAGCGCCCTCGATCCTACCAATGTGGGCGAGGTGCAGGCAGTTATCCGCCGCCTTGCCAATATGGGCAAAACCATGATAATCGTTTCCCATGAGATGCGCTTTGCGCGGGAGGTTTCAAACCGCGTCTTTTTCCTTGCCGCCGGCGGTATTTATGAACAGGGCACGCCCGATGAGATATTCGATCATCCCAAGGGTGAGCTTACCCGCCGTTTTATCCGTCAGCTCAAGGTGTTTGAGATATCCTCGGATGGCTTGGGGCTTGATGTGCCCGAGCTGCTTTCCGGAATCGACCGCTTCTGCTTCGAGCAAAATATCCCGATCCATCTGGCAGGGAAGATACGCTCGGCCGCTGAGGAGCTTACCGCGCAGATTTTAAGGCCCGAGCTCAGGCGCTTTGAGTATTCTGCCGTTATCGAATACGATCCTGCCCGCCGCACCGCCTACGAAAAGTTCCGCTACGGTGACAGAGCATTCGATCCGCGCAGTTCCGGGAACACGGCTGCCCTCTCCATACTGAATCATACCTGCCCGCAGATAGAGTATAACGCAGTGGAAGACGGGAATTTCAAAAACGAAGTGATACTCCATGTAAAAACGATGGCGCTGAAAAAGCCGAACGGAGAAAGCGGCGTTTTCAGGAAAGTAAAAAAACCTGTAAAAGAGCTTTTTCAAAAATAAAGTTTTCGCTTTTCGGAGGCGAATGCTTTTGTCCGGTCTGAATGGGTAGAGACACGCTGCCGCACCCCATCCCGGGATAAAAAAGTTTTTTTAGAAAAAAGACAAACGCGAGGGGACACTGTGTCCTCTCGCGTTTAACTTTGCAAGCTTTCGTAGGCGTATACGCTCTGGGACGCACGCCCCAATGCCGACTTCCCGTCCAGCCTTGCAATCTTTATTTCTCTTCGCTGCCGTAGTAGCCGCACTTTTCGCAGGTTTCTGCGCAGGGCCCCCAGGCGTTGTCACCCTCGCTCTGTTTGGCCATATCGCAGATGAAAATGATCCAGCCGACCAGGGGGATGAGAACGATGAGAATGCGGCTCCAATGACGGCCGATATCATGTTCCCGCCGAACGGATAGGGCGAGGCTGGGGATCAAGGTGGCCAGACTCCAAACGCCGCCCAGACTTTCGGAAATCTTGGCAAGAATGGCAGTAATGACGATTTCTGCCAGGAAGAAATACCAGTATTCGCTCCGGCTGGCTCTCCCGTGGAATTCCGCGTAGTTGGTAAAGAAGCGCTTTACGGACTCCAGGAAGGTGACCTTTTTGGGAAGGGAACCTTGGAATTCGGGCTTTTCGCCCCGGGGTTCCTCAAAGGTCATTTTGGGAGCTTCGTAGCTGCCCTGAGCATCTGCCTGGGGCGCTGCCTCTACTGGGGCCCCGCAGTTTTCACAGAACTTGGCACCGGCGGGTAATTCCGAACCGCAATGAGAACAAAATGCCATAATAACTCTCCTTTTATGTATTTCTTATTTGATTATAGACGATTGGGGACAAATGTCAAATAATTCTTTTTCCCCTTTCCCTTTACTATTTTCGGGAAAAATGCTATACTTAACGAAAATATTTATATTCGTAAGGAGAGGTCCTATGGAAATTTCTGCTCTGCAAAAAGCAAGATATGAATATCAGCCGAAGCTGCCCGGAATGCTTCGCGGCGGTGTCAGCAATATTTGTGTCAAGGTTGGCAAGGCCACGGAATCCGTTGCCGACCGGGAAAAGATTCATGCACTCTTCCCCTGCACCTACGGCAAGGAAGAGATCACCTTCGTCCGGGGCGCCAGCAAGGCGGAAGCCAAGAAGCAGGCTGTGGGCGTCATTCTCTCCGGCGGTCAGGCTCCCGGCGGACACAACGTTATCTGCGGTCTTTATGATGCGCTGAAGGCCACCAACCCCGATTCCGTTCTCTACGGTTTCAAGGGCGGTCCCAGCGGCCTGATTGAGGACGATCATGTCATTTTTGACGATGCCTTTATTGATGCCTACCGGAACACCGGCGGCTTCGATATCATCGGTTCCGGCAGAACCAAACTGGAGACCGAGGAACAGTTTGCCATTGCCGAGCAGGTCTGCAAAAAGCACGGCATTTCTGCCATTGTCATTATCGGCGGCGATGACTCCAACACCAATGCAGCCGTTCTGGCGGAATACTTTGCTGCGCATAAGTCCGGCGTGCAGGTCATTGGCTGCCCCAAAACCATTGACGGCGACCTGAAAAATGAGGATATCGAGTGCTCCTTCGGCTTCGACACTGCTACCAAGACCTATTCCGAACTCATCGGCAACATCGGCCGTGATGCCAACTCTGCTAAGAAATATTGGCACTTTGTGAAAGTCATGGGCCGCAGTGCCTCCCATGTGGCGCTGGAATGTGCTTTGGAGACCCATCCCAATATCTGCCTCATCGGCGAAGAGGTTGCAGCCAAGAAGCTCTCCCTCAGCGAAATCGCGGACCAGATTGCAGACTCCGTGGCTTCCCGCGCTGCCAAGGGCCGGAATTTCGGCGTTGCCATCGTCCCGGAAGGCATTGTGGAATTCGTTCCGGAATTCTCTGTCCTGATTCGCGAGATCAACGAGCTCCTGGCCGGCAGCAAGACCGAGGAATTCAATGCACTTCCCAGTTGGGCAGACAAGTATGCCTTTATTGAGAAAGGACTGACCAAGGAGTCCTTTGCCGTATTTGCCATTCTGCCTCAGGGCATTCAGCAGCAGCTCTTCCTGGAGCGGGATCCCCACGGTAATGTGCAGGTTTCTCTGATCGAATCCGAGAAGCTCTTCTCCGAAATGGTCAAGGTCAAGCTGGCCGAGCGGAAAAAGCAGGGGACCTATTCCGGCAAGTTCAACCCCTTGCACCACTTCTTCGGCTATGAAGGCCGCTGTGCTTTCCCCTCCAACTTTGACGCGGACTACTGCTATTCTTTGGGCTACAATGCCTATATGCTGATTTTGAACGGCTATACCGGCTATCTCAGCAAGGTCTCCAACCTTTCCAAGCCCGCAGAGGAGTGGATCGCAGGCGGTATGCCCATCACTAAGATGATGAATATTGAGCATCGAAACGGCAAGGATAAGCCCGTTATCCGCAAGGCCCTTGTGGATCTGGAGGGCAAGCCCTTTAAGTTCTTTGAGGCCAACCGGGAAACCTGGGCGGTGGAAACCTGCTATAACTACCCCGGTGCCATTCAGTATTACGGTCCCGCCTCTGTCTGCGACATCACGACCAAGACCCTGGCCATCGAAAAGGCTTAAGCTTTTGAAATCAATAAAAATGACGCATGCAACGGGCGTGCGCCTTAGGGAGAGAGGGACCGCGAGATTGCGGGATTTTGGCTCTGTCGGCGTACATGGGTACGCTAAGAGCCGAAATCATGCAAAGGCAAAAGCGAGAGGACATGGCGTCCTCTCGCTTTCTTTCCGTCCATTCTTCCATTTTTTAACCGCAATATAATCAGATTCGAGCTGGAAGAGAAGAAAACATGGCTTCTTAATTATTGTATCTTGCCGGTATCGCGGTCAAAAAATCCCTAAGGCGTGCGCCTGAAATGCATGCGTCATTTTTAATCAGAGTTATCAGAGCTTCAGCAGAGCTTTCGCAATGTTGAAATAGAAGAGCAGGGACATGGCGTCCACAATTGTGGTGATGAAGGGGCTGGCCATGACCGCAGGGTCAAAACTGAGTTTCTTTGCCAGCATGGGCAGAATGCAGCCGATGAGCTTGGCCACCACGACTGTTGCCAACATGGCGGCACAGACTACCAGCGCCACGGAAAGGGTAACATCCGTATTATTGAGAAGCAGGCGGTCAACCAGCATGATTTTCAGAAAACAGACGGCGCTGAGGGCACCGCCGCAGAGAAGAGCTGTCTTCAGTTCCTTGAAGATTACCCTTGGCAGATCGGCAAAATCCAATTCACCCAAAGAAAGAGCACGGATGACGGTCACAGATGCCTGAGATCCGGAATTACCGCCGGTGTCCATGAGCATGGGGATGAAGACCGTGAGCACAGCCTGTGCCGCCAGAGCATTTTCAAAGTTGCTGATGATCATGCCCGTAAAGGTGGCTGAAACCATGAGAAGGAGCAGCCAGGGGATCCTGTGCCGGAAAAGTTCAAAGGAGCCGGAACGAAGATAGGTCTTGTCAGAGGGGAGAATAGCGGCCATCTTTTCAATATCTTCCGTGGTCTCCTCTTCCAGGACATCCATGGCGTCGTCAAAGGTTACGATGCCCACAAGGCGCCCGTCGGAGTCTACCACCGGAAGGGCGATCAAATTGTATTTGGAGAGGAGTTGGGCGATCTCCTCCCGGTCATCCCCGGTTTCCACGGAAATGGTGTTTTCCTGCATGATGTCCTGAATCCGGGCGTCCTGCCTGCGGGTCATCAAAAGGTCCTTGAGGGTGACGAAGCCGATGAGTTTTCCGGATTCCACAACATAACAGGTGTAGATCGTTTCCTTATCCACACCGGTTTCCCGCAGGTAGCGGATGGCATTCTCCAGAGTCATGTCCGGATCCAGAGCCACATACTCCGTGGTCATCATGGAGCCGGCAGAGTTTTCCGGATAGCGAAGGATTTCATTGATCTCTTTGCGGAAGCCCGGGTCTGCCTGTGCAAGGATCCGTTTTACCACATTGGCGGGCATATCGTCGATCAGGGAAACGGCGTCATCGGTATAGAGCTCATCAATGATCTGCTTGAGCTCGCTGTCGGAAAGCCCGTGGATGAGCAGCTCCTGGACCTCGGGATCCATCTCGGAGAAGGTTTCCGCTGCGGAATCCTTTGAGAGCAGGCGGAATAAAAGGGGAAGGCTTTCTCCGCCAACCTCATTGAAGACCTCTGCTATATCTGCGGGGTTCATGGTCAGGAGAATATCCTTCAGGGAAGCATATTTCTTTCCCTCCAGAAGGGACTTCAGCGTCCCCTCCATCATAATAGTCGTATCTTTCATTGCCTTTTGCCGTTGTGTGACAAATTGCGGTATAAAGGCCGAAGCAATGGGAGCAGACCGCACTTTTTCAGTGTGGGAACTGCTTTACGGAGCAGGGAAACCGCTTGGAAGCGCGATTCCCCGATGTCTTCGGTCTCTGCTGCCGCCGCTACTGTCGCAATCCATAAAACGGTTTCCTCCTTCTTTGTATTTGCCTTATCGGCTGTATTATTTTAGCCCGCTTTTTTCTATTATGCAAGATGAAATTGCATTTTCACCGTTTTTCAAAAGAACAAAGAGAGACCGGAATTATTTCCCGAAAGATTGAAAAGAAATAGAAGAGATACCTTGACAAAACGCCAGAAAACACTAAACTATCCCTATCAGGCTGAGTGAGGCGATAAAATGGAAAATTTGAAAAAGGAAACAAAAGACTTTTTCCGGCATCTTACGCATTTTACGGTAAAACAGTTTACAATGATGATCATCGGCAACGCTATCCTGGCATTGGGGCTTGCCATGTTTACCAACGCGGCCTTTGGGAATCACACCTTCCACACCATGGTGTATGCCCTTTCCGGTCTCATCTGTGGGGATGCGAGCCTTTACGGGACCCTGTATTGGATCATCAATATTCTTCTTTTTATCGTTGTCATGTATTTTGAGAAGAAGCATATTGGCCTGGGCTCTCTGGTAAACATGCTTCTTTTGGGCTATCTGATTACCTTTTTCAGCAATCTTTTGGCGAAAATGGGTCTGGATTATCGGGCTGCGAGCGGCTATCTCATTGAGGTTTTGGGCCTTCGCTCAGTCGGACAGATCGTTCTGGAGCTGGCGGCGACGCTTCTCCTTTCTCTGGGCATTTCCGTTTATGTGGCCGGCGGTCTCGGTTCCTCCCCCTATGATGCCCTGCCTCTGATCATGCAGCAGCACGGATTCAAGGATTTTGCCATGGCGCGTATGCTCTGTGACCTTGCCTGCTGCCTGCTTACCCTGCTTTTCCAGCTATTGATGGGCTTTGGCGATGCCCCGATCGAAAGCCGTATCGGTCCGGGCTCCCTTGTTACTGCCTTCTGCACCGGGCCTTTTGTAAAATTTTTCAATCAGATCCTCCGAAAAATCTTTGGAGAATCAGACTCCGGAGAGCCTTCAGGCACAAAAGAGGCAAAAGAGGGCTGAGTTCTGCGATGCTTTCCTTTAAAAGGAAGGGGCCGGGATGGATCAGAAAGAGCCATCTGAGGATTTTTCTTGCCGGAAGAGCAAAAAACGAACAAGGATACCCGGGATAGGATCAAACCGTTCTATCCCGGGCTTGCTTTTTCTGTGCTCTATTCCCGAAAACCTGTTTTTTTCGCTTTTTTCCCGGGAATAATCCCCCATATTTCGCGGAAATAGCAGATGACAAGAGAGTTTTCATCGTTTATAATGGAGCCGTAAGAAAGGAGGGGAGACCTCATGAATCCACAGGTTATTGCATGGATCATCGTTTTTGTGGCGATGCTTCTTTTGGAAGGCGCCACAGCCAATCTGGTTTCCATCTGGTTCGCCGGCGGCGCCCTTCTCTCTCTGCTGGCGGCAATGTTGAAGGTCAGCTTGATTTGGCAGATTCTCATCTTCATTTTCACCTCGGCCATTCTCTTGGCAGTCATTTATCCGAGAGCAAAGAAGAAGCTGAAAAATGAGACCATCGTTCCCACAAATGCAGACCGGATCATCGGAATGGACGGGATTTTGACAGAAGAAATCAACCCGATTTCCGGAACCGGTGCAGTCAAGGTGGATGGGAAGATCTGGTCCGCCCGGAGCGATTCCGGAGCCGTGATTCCCAATCATACAATCGTAACTGTTCTGCGGATCGAGGGTGTCCGTGCCATCGTCGCAGAGAAAAAGTCAGAAAAGGAGTAAATCGTCATGCCGGGAACATTAATTACCCTCGCCGTGATTGCGGCCATCGTCCTGATTTTCATTGTCAGCAACATTCATATCGTGGAACAGTCCAAGGCATATGTCATTGAACGCCTGGGCGCTTTCCGGGAGGTCTGGCAGGTCGGCCTGCATGTGAAGCTGCCTTTCCTGGACCGCGTATCCAAGAAGGTCTCCCTGAAGGAGCAGGTCCTGGACTATCCTCCCCAGCCGGTTATCACGAAGGATAACGTCACCATGCAGATCGATACCGTTGTCTACTTCCAAATTACGGACCCTAAGCTCTATGCTTACGGCGTGGAACATCCCATGATGGCCATGGAGACACTGACGGCCACTACTCTCCGAAATATCATCGGCGATCTGGAATTGGACCAAACCCTGACCTCCCGCGATGTCATCAACACCAAGATGCGGGCTATTCTGGATGAGGCCACAGACCCCTGGGGCATCAAGGTCAACCGGGTGGAGCTGAAGAACATTCTTCCCCCTCAGGATATTCAGAATTCTATGGAAAAGCAGATGAAGGCCGAGCGTGATCGCCGTCAGGCAATTCTGCAGGCAGAAGGTCAGAAGCGCAGCCAGATCCTGGTTGCCGAAGGCGAGAAGGAAGCTGCCATTCTGAAGGCTGACGCCGAAAAGCAGGCTGCCATCCTCAAGGCCGAGGCCGAAAAAGAGGCCGCCATTCTGAAGGCAGACGGCGAGGCCACTGCCATTATGAAGGTCCAGCAGGCCACTGCCGAATCCCTGAAGCTTTTGAATGAAGCTGCCCCGAATGACCAGGTGGTAAAGCTGAAGTCCCTGGAGGCCATGAAGGATATTGCCAACGGTCAGGCCACCAAGCTGATTATCCCTTCCGAACTGCAGGGCCTTGCCGGTATGGCGGCCGCTGCTGCGGAAACGGTCAAGAAGTAAATGAAATATATCCGCCAGTTTTTGATTATCCTTGCGGTATCATTCCTGGGGGAAGCGCTTCATGCGCTTCTCCCCCTTCCCATTCCGGGGGGAATCTACGGTCTCCTGCTCCTGCTTTTGGCCCTTTGCCTGAAAATCGTCAAGCCGGAGCAGATTCGGGAGACAAGCTCTTTTCTCCTGAAAATCATGCCGGTGCTTTTTGTGCCGGCCTGTGTGGGGCTCATCGGTGCTTGGGATTATCTGAAGCCCAAGCTTTGGGCGTATCTCCTGATTTTGCTTATTTCCTACTTTCTGGTTTTTGCCGTTTCGGGCTTTGTGGCCCAAAAACTGGGAAAGGGGGAGAAAAAGGAATGAATCTGCGGACTTCCGCATATTTTGCGGTGATTCTGACCCTGGGGACCTGGCTTCTGGGGAGATTTCTTCAGAATAAGCTCAAATCCCCTTTGATGAATCCGATTCTTTTTTCCGTTCTTTCCAGCATCGGCGTTCTCCTTCTTCTGAAGATCCCCTATGAGGACTATCAGGAGAAGACCGCTTTCATCAGTTGGCTGCTGACTCCGGCCACCGTCTGTCTGGCTCTGCCCCTTTACGAGCAGCTTCAGGTGCTTAAAAAGCAATGGAAGGCTGTCCTGGGGGGAATCCTTTCCGGCTGCCTTGCCAGCGTTTTCGGCGTTTTTCTTCTCTGCAAAATCTTTTCCCTCTCTGCGGCAGATACGGCCACTTTGCTTCCCAAATCAGTTACCACCGCCATCTCCATGGAAATATCCGAAGAGCTGGGGGGCATTCCCTCCCTTACGGCAGCGGTGGTGATCCTGACGGGAATCCTGGGCAATGTTCTTGCGCCGGTTCTCTGCAGATTTCTGAAATTAGAGGACCCCGTTGCCCGGGGGATCGCTATCGGAAGCGCTTCCCATGCCATCGGCACGGCCAAGGCTCTGGAAATGGGAGAGATAGAGGGGGCCATGTCCGGCCTCTCCATTGCAGTTTCCGGCTTAATTACGGTCATTCTGGCCCCCTTGGTCATGCTGCTTTATTAAGATGCCTGCTTTTCGCAGGGAAAGGAGTTCTTTTATGACAAAATCCGGCTATATTCTGGCACTGGATGCAGGAACCACTTCCTGCCGTTCTATCCTCTTCAATAAAAAAGGGGAGATCTGCGCAGTCGCCCAGAAGGAGTTCACTCAATTCTTCCCCAAACCGGGTTGGGTCGAGCATGATGCCAACGAAATATGGGAGACGCAGCTTTCCACAGTTCTTGAGGTCATGGAAAAGCAGAATATTGGTGCAGACCAGATCGTGGGGATCGGTATTACCAACCAGCGGGAGACCACGGTCCTTTGGGATAAAGAGACCGGCGAGCCCGTCTGTCATGCCATTGTCTGGCAGTGCCGCAGAACCTCGGAATATTGCGATTCCTTAAAGGAAAAGGGCTTGACGGAGAAAATCCGGAGGAAAACAGGCTTGGTGATCGATGCCTATTTTTCCGGGACAAAGATTCGCTGGATCCTCCAAAATGTGCCCGGCGCAAAGGAAAAGGTCGAGCGGGGAGAGCTCCTTTTCGGAACGGTGGAAACCTGGCTGATTTGGAAGCTTACAGGGGGCAAGGTCCATGCCACGGATTATTCCAATGCCTCCCGGACCATGCTTTATAATATCAACAGTCTGAACTGGGACTCGGAAATCCTGGAAGAACTGGAAATTCCGGCCTCTCTCCTGCCTGAGGTCCGGCCCTCCTCCGGCGTTTTCGGCCTGACGGATCCTGCTCTCTTCGGCAGGGAGATTCCCATCGCCGGCGCAGCGGGGGACCAGCAGTGCGCCCTTTTTGGCCAGACCTGCTTCCATGCGGGGGATGCCAAGAACACCTATGGAACCGGCGCCTTCCTTTTGATGAATACCGGGGAAAAACCCGTATATTCCGAAAACGGCCTGGTGACTACCATCGCCTGGGGGATCGGGGATAAGGTCTATTACGCATTGGAGGGCTCCGTTTTTGTGGCCGGAGCCGCTATTAAGTGGCTGCGGGATGAACTGGGCTTGATCGCCTCCGCAAAAGAGACCCAGGCTATGGCCGAATCCGTGGAGGACAGCAATGGCTGCTATTTGGTTCCTGCCTTCACCGGTTTAGGCGCCCCCTATTGGAATCAGGATGCCCGCGGTACCGTTGTGGGGCTGACCCGGGGTGTCAATAAGAACCATTTTGTCCGTGCGGCCCTGGAGTCCATTGCTTTCCAGGTGAATGACCTTTTAGACGCCATGCAGGCAGATGCGGGGGTTGCCATGGCTGCTCTCAATGTGGATGGCGGCGCTGCGGCAAATGATTTTTTGCTGCAGACCCAGGCCGACATCTCTCATGCGAAAGTGATTCGCCCCTCCTGCGTGGAGACTACCGCTCTGGGCGCTGCTTATCTGGCAGGTCTGGCGGTGGGCTATTGGGAAAGCCCGGAGGAATTGGCTGCCTATCGCTCTCTGGAGCGGGACTTCACGCCCCAAATGGACGAGAGCTGTCGGGAAGAGAAGCTGAAGGGTTGGAAGCGGGCAGTTGCCTGTGCCGAATTCTGGGCGAAAGAAGGATAATAGAAATAACAGGAAACGCGGGCTTCAGCCTGCGCGGACAAAAGGAAAGACCTCCTTAGGGTGAAGAGCCCTGAAGGAGGTCTTTTACTGCGCTATGAAAGCGCGGAACTATCAGAATTGTCTCTTGAAAGAGCTGCGATCAAAGGTCAGGGTAAAGGGGGAAACGGCGGCAGAGATCCAAAGTCTGCTCCTTCACCGAAGAGACGGCAGCTTCGCCCTCTTCCACCAGGCGGGCGATCATGCCGCCCAATTGGGTCATTTCGGCTTCCTTGAGGCCCCGGGTGGTCACGGCCGGGCTGCCGAAACGGACGCCGGACGCCAGCTTTACGGGCTGGGTATCAAAGGGGATGGCATTCTTGTTGGCAGTAATGTTGGCCCGATCCAGCAGATCCTGAACCTCTGCGCCGGTCTTGCCCTTGCTCATCACATCAGCCAGCATCAGGTGGTTGTCCGTTCCGCCGGAAACCAGGCGGATCCCATGCTCTGTGAGAGCCTTCGCCAGGGCTGCGGCATTCTTGATGACCTGCTCCTGATAGGCCTTGAATTCGGGTTTTAAAGCCTCACCGAAGGCCACGGCCTTGCCGGCAATGATATGCATCAATGGGCCGCCCTGACTTCCGGGGAAGACAGCGGAGTCAATCTTTTTCGCATATTCCTCTTTGCAGAGGACGATGGCGCCACGGGGCCCCCGCAGGGTCTTGTGGGTAGTGGTGGTGACGAAGTCGGCATAGGGGACCGGACTGGGATGGAGGCCTGCGGCGACCAGCCCCGCGATGTGAGCCATGTCCACCATGAGATAGGCACCTACCTGATCTGCAATTTCCCGCATTTTTGAAAAATCAATGACCCGGGGATATGCTGAGGCCCCGGCGATGATCAGCTTAGGCTGATTTTTCTCTGCGGCTTCCAGAACCTTTTCATAGTTTATGGTTTCTGTTTCGGGATCCACACCGTAGAAAGTGGCATTGAAATACTTGCCGGAGATGGAAGCCTTGGAGCCGTGGGTCAGATGCCCGCCGTGGCTCAGGTCCATGCCCATGATGGTATCGCCGGGCTTTAGAGCGGCAAGATAGACTGCCATATTCGCCTGGGAACCGGAGTGGGACTGCACATTGGCGTGGTCAGCGCCGAAGAGTTTTTTTGCCCGCTCAATGGCTAGGCTTTCCACCTCGTCCACAAATTCGCAGCCGCCGTAATAGCGCGCACCGGGATAGCCCTCTGCATACTTGTTGGTCAGATGGCTGCCCATGGCCTGCATGACCGCGGGGCTGACAAAGTTTTCGGAGGCAATGATCTCCAGATGGTCTCTCTGCCGCTGCAGTTCTCTCTGCATGGAGGCATAGATCTCCGGATCCTCCTGACGGATAATTTCATAACTCATGGAAAAACCCCCTTCCTAGGGATAGATTATTCTTCTTCGCCCACTCCGGTCAGTTCCAGAAAATGGGGCAGGCTTTCGCACCAGTCACAAAAGATGTGCCATTCCTTCAGCTTATGGTGCCTGCGCTGATTGTACATGGTTTTGAGCTGCTGATAATTGGTGGTCATGGTGGCGCCCAGGCAGAAACCGCAGGGCAGGGAAGCTACCAGGCCTCGCCAGGCCTCTGTCCTCCCGGGGGCATCCTCCGGCATAGCCAGGTAATCCTGCACTTTTCGGGAGAGGATGCTGAGGATTTCCGGATCTGTTTCCGGAACGCACTGGTTAGACACATCAAACTTCAAAAGGCAGTGCATGGTGGACTGGGAAGAAACAAAATCAAACCAATGATAACGCTGGGCCTGCTTCCACCAATAGAGGGGAGCGGTCACATCCAGATGGACCAGAATTCCCTTCAGATAATTGTCGTGGCCTTCACCGGCATGGGTATTGCCGAGCTTGCTTGCCCGGCGGAAATCCTTTTCTTCACAGTCGGATTCATCAATTACCGTGCGCATAGGATTGCCGGAAGCCTTCACAGCCCGTTCCAAACCGTATACTTCACTGTTTGAAATTTTGAACTCCATAATAACACCCCCAATTAACCTTGTCATCTTACTATAAAGCCTATTTTTTGTCAAGTATGACCGAAAGTCATAGATTCTTGATTTCCGGAAAAGAACTACCGTTTTGGGAAAAAGTGTGATATACTATTCGGGTATTTTTTAAGAAAGATCAAACGAACCATGAAGAATGAATCTAAAAAAGAACTTTTTGAAAGTAAACCCGTAGGGGCTGCCATTCTGACCCTGGCAATTCCCACGATCATCAGTCAGCTGATCAGTGTTATTTATAATATTGCAGATACTTTTTATGTGGGACGGACCGGCAATCCCTATATGATCGCGGCAGTCTCCCTCTCCCTGCCGCTTTTCCTGATGACCATTGCCTTTGCCAATCTTTTCGGTATTGGCGGCGGCAGTATGCTCGCAAGGCTTATGGGAGCGGGGAAGGAGGAAAGTGCCAAATCCGTTTCCTCCTTCAGTTTTTACGGCGCCCTGGTACTCTCACTCATCTATTCCCTCCTGGTTTTCCTCTTCCGGAAGCCTCTGCTGCTCCTGCTGGGCGCTTCGGAGAATACCGTAGAGTACGCGCTGCAGTACACCAATTGGGTCGTGATTTTGGGAACGCCCTTTGTGGTCCTCTCCGCAGTTCTCTCCCATCTGCTTCGGAATGCGGGCTATTCCCGTCAGGCAGGCTGGGGGCTTTCCGGCGGCGGGGTTCTGAATATTATTCTGGACCCGCTTTTCATGTTTGTCCTCTTCCCCAAGGGGCAGGAGGTAAGAGCGGCCGCAGTGGCCACCTTTATCTCCAATGCTGCGGCATTTTTCTTCCTTTTGATTGTCCTCATCAGGCTCTCTGCCAAGTCACCCCTCGCTGTGGAACCTGCCAGTCTGAAGGGGCTGAAAAGAAGAGATGCTTTGGAGGTCTTTTCCGTCGGGATTCCCTCTGCTATTCTTCCCGGACTCTTTGACCTTGCCAATATTATCCTGAATTCCTCCATGGCTGCCCATGGGGATCTGGAGCTTGCGGCAATCGGTATTGTCATGAAGGTGGAGCGTCTTCCCAATGCCATCGGGATCGGTATCAGTCAGGGAATGCTTCCTCTTGTGGCCTATAATTTCACTTCCGGCAATCATGAGCGGATGAAGGCTGTGATTTCCAAGGCGAGAAAGATGGGCGTCATCACGGCTTTTATCTGTGTGGTCATATTTGAATTGCTGGCAGCCCCCATGGTGGGAATATTCCTGGATGGAAGCGATCAGACAGCTTTGACGGCTTTAGCTATGGCCGTAACCTTCCTGCGGATTCGCTCGGCGGCCTCTCCCTTCCAGTTCCTGAATTATCATACATCCTTCTCCATGCAGGCGATGGGCGACGGCAAGGGGACCATCATTCATGCATTTGGGAGGATCCTCGCTTTTTATATTCCGTTTATGTATCTTTTCGATTTCCTTTGGGGCACCTTCGGGCTTTGCCTTGCTCTTCCCGTGGGGGAGGCATGTGCAGATATCCTTGCTCTTTGCCTCCTGAAGCACGGCCTCAATAAAAATTTATCCGGAAAGGAATATTGATCATGCGAATCGACTTGCTTCCATCAGAAAAAAAGGTCTATAAGGCAAATTTGCATACACATTCTAATCTTTCAGACGGAAAACTGACACCCAAGGAGCTGCGGGATGCCTATCGGGGACATGGCTACAGCGTTCTTGCCATTACGGATCATGAATTCTGCGTGGACCACAGTGACCTGAACTGCGAGGATTTCCTTTTGCTGACGGGCTATGAGCTCCAGATCGTGGATCCTGTCCGTCCCCGGAGAGCCAATCAGAAATGCTGCCATGTTTGTCTGCTTTCCAAGGATCCCCATGATTTCAAGCATGTTTATTTCAGCCCCAATGCCTACGATCTGCGCCGCTTGTGCCATATCCCGGAGGAGATCCCCAACATGAAATATGTAGGGGAGCCCTTTGTGGAGAAGTATTACGATGTGGATCTGATCAACGAAGTGGCGCGGCTGGCAAAGGAGAACAATTATCTGATCGCCTATAACCATCCTACCTGGTCCCTGGAGGAGTATCCCACCTATTCCAAGCTGCGGGGATTTTATGCCATGGAGATTTATAATAACGACTGCAACCAGCTGGGTATGGATGAGTATAATCCTGCGGTCTATGACTGTATGCTGCGCAGCGGCGCCAGGCTGGGCTGTATCGCTGCGGATGATGCCCATTACGGTCATCCCATGGGGGATCCCCTCTGTGATCTCTTCGGCGGTTGGACGATGATCTGGTCCGAAAGTCTGGAGTACGGCAAAATCATGGAAGCGCTGGAAAAGGGAGATTTCTATGCCTCCACCGGCCCGGAGATCAAGGCCCTCTATCTCAAAGACGGAGAGGTTCATGTGGAGACCTCCGATGCCCGTTCCATTGCTCTCACCACCGGCGGCAGAAGGGCTTGCCTTGTGAAGGCAAGAGAGGGAGAATTCGTGCATGAGGCCGTATTCCCCCTTGCGGCTGATGATGGCTATATCCGCATCACCGTCAAGGATTGGCAGGGACGCCCTGCAAATTCCCGGGCCTACTTCACGGATGAATTTGAATGCAAGTAAAGATAAAAAAAGCTCCCCGGCGATTGCCTCGTGGCGATAAGGAAGTATTTTGACAGAACAAACCCACCGAAGAGGATAAACACTTCTTCGGTGGGTTATCTTTTAGTTCGACATACTGGGATTTTTCAAAGCAAATCATATTGGTATATTTTGCAGCAATCCAGAGCGTCATTATACTGGAATTCAACAATCAACGGCATTTTTCCCTTTATTTCTTCAAAAGAATCATATCCAAAGGAGCTGTCATAAAAATTCAGAATTGTACTTAATGCCGTCCCATGCCCGCCGATAACAATTTGTTGCCCTTTGTGTTTCTGAATTAAGTCCTGCAAAGCCGCGATATTTCTCTCCTGCACTTCTTTTAGGCATTCACCGCCAGGAAGCTTGTACGAAAAATCGTGCCATTGATTTTGAGAGAACGAAATGAAGTCGTCAATCCATCCATTGCCAACCTTTCTCTCCCGAAATGCATCATTCAGTTCAATATCAAGCCCAGCGGAATCAGCAAAGTCTTTGATGGTGTCAATTGCGCGCTTAAATAGACTTGAAACTACAATGTCAATATTTTTTTCTTTCAGAAATTGTGTAACCAGTTTCCTGTCATTCAATCCTTTGGACGATAATTCCCGAGCAGCATCATCATGGTTATGATAGTTTGGCTCTGCATGCCGCACATAAAAGACTGTTGTCAATGTTTTCACTACCTCAAATTCTAATTTATCTGCACGTTTAACGAGCATCGGATTTTGCCGTACAAAATCCATCATCCGAAAATACTTCCTTATCCACCCGAAAGTATCGATTCGCCGGGGTTTTTTATTATTTTGTGATCACGCAGGCGTAGAAATCAAGGCCCTTCTCTCCGCCGCCCCGAAGGCTGTGGCTGCAGCCCCGGGGACAATAGTGGCACTGATTTGCTTTCAGCGGGAATTCTTCGCCTTCGTAGAGAACGCTGCCCTCCCCGGAAAGAACGAAAACGACCTCGCAGTCCTCCTCGTGCTTATGGTAACCGATGGAAGCGCCGGGCTCCAGATGGCCCTGCATGAATTTGCAGCCCTCGCTATCGGAGAAAAGCTTGGGCTCAAAGCAACCGTCTCCACCCTTAAAGGCGGGGATTTTTTTCCGTTCCAGTTCATCAAAATTCAAAATCATAGCTCGTTTCCTTTCCTTCTATATCACTTGGAAGAGATAGAATTTCAGATAGTCTGTTTCTTCGGCATTCCAAAGGATCGGATGGTCCGCTGCCTGCTGCCGCATCTCAATTTGCTTCAGCTCCACGCCGGCATCCTTCGCGGCGGCTCGGAGCATCTTCTCAAAGCGCTCATAGGGCATGAAGTGACTGCAGGAGGCAGTGGCGAAATAGCCGCCCCGGGGCAGAAGCTTCAGAGCCCGATAGTTGATCTCTTTATAGCCCCGCTCGGCGTTGTCCGCTGTCTTCCGGGATTTTGTGAAGGCCGGGGGATCCAGAATAATGAAGTCATAGGGATGGCCCCCCTTTTCCGCCAGGTCCGGAAGCAGTTCAAAAACATCTGCCGCAAGGAAGTCCATGGAGCCTTCCAGGCCGTTCCTGCGGGCGTTTTCTCTGGCCATGCGGATAGCCGACTCGGAGACATCCACGGCGGTAACGTGCTCTGCGCCTCCCTTGGCGGCATTCAAAGCGAAGGAACCGGTGTGGGTGAAGCAGTCCAGGACCCTTTTTCCTTTCGCCAGCTTGGCAACGGCCTGACGGTTATATTTCTGATCCAGGAAAAAGCCGGTTTTCTGCCCGTTTTCAAAGTCCACCAGATAGCGAATGCCGTTTTCCGTGAACTCAGTGGAGGTACTTTCCGGGAGGGGACGGTCCCCAAAGGGGAACCAGCCCTTGTATTGGGGCAGACCCTCCAGATCCCGAATGGCAAGATCATTTCGTTCATAGAGGCCGAGGATCGGAAAGCCGCGCTTCTCCGTTTCCTCTAATAGAATGGGGAAGAGGGTCCCCTTCATTTTGTCCATGCCCACAGAGAGTACCTGGGCCACCAGAATATCGTGAAATTTGTCCACTGTCAGGCCGGGGAAAGCATCTGCTTCTCCGAAGATCAGCCGCATGGCGTCGGTATCCTCTCCCATGACGGTGAGGCGATAATCCAGGGCGTAGCTGACTCTTCTGTGCCAGAAGGCCTCGTCAAAGCGGTCGTTGGCGTTGCGGGAGAGAAGACGGATCCGGATCTTGCTCTGCAGGCTCAGGAAACCGCTGCCCAGATATTTCCCGCTCTCGCTGACGGCGTCCACAATACAGCCGTTTTCCAGTCCCTCCGGCTGGGAGAGCACATCAGAGCCGTAGATCCAGGGATGTCCCGTATCGCTCCAGCGTTCTCCTTTTTTCGTGACGGTGATTCTGGGATAGATTCTTTCAGATTTCATTCGGCAATGTCCTACCTTTATTCCTTGGAGAAGAGGGCTGCGCCGATGACACCGGCATCATTCCCCAGACTGCAGCATTCTATTCTCGTGTGCTTCTTGGAATAGGAGAAAGCATATTCCTGCTTTTCCACTTCTTTCCGCAAAGGCTCCAGAAGATATTCGCCTTCCTTGGCAATTCCGCCGGAAAGAGCAATGATTTCCGGGAAAAAGGCGTTGATGATATTTCCGAGACCCAGCGCAAGGTAACCGATATATTCCCGGACGACTTCGGCACCCACGGGATCCCCGGCTTTTTTTGCCAAAAAGGCAGTACGGCCGCTGACCTTCCCCTGCTCCGCGGCAATGGCATGCAGCTTGCTTTCCGGGTGAGCGGCCATGGCTTTTTTGGTCATGCGGGTGAGAGCCGTGGCAGAGGCATACTGTTCAAAGCAGCCTCTGCGCCCACAGGCACAGGGCTCTCCGTTTGCTACGATCACGCTGTGGCCCAATTCACTGGCAGCTCCGGTATAGCCGGTCAAAAGCTTTCCGCCAAGGACCACACCGCTGCCGACTCCTGTACCCAATGTAACGATAACGGCGCTTTCCGCGCCTTTTGCGGTACCTGCCAGGGCCTCTGCCAGAGTAGCGGCATTGGCGTCATTCACAAGGCGGACGCAAAAGCCGGTCTTTTCCCGCAGGACTTTCCGGAGATCATAGTGGACCCAATTCAGATTGCAGGCAAAAACCACATCGCCGGCTTCATCATCCACACTTCCGGGGCAACCCACGCCCACGCCGGAGATTTCCCTTCCCTCCGCAAGGGAGAGAATGAGCTCTGCGATGCTGCCGCTGACAGCCTCGGGCCCCCGGTCTGCAAGGGTGCGAACACTGTTTTTTTTCAGGATCTCCCCGTCTTCACGAACCAGGGCCCCGGCGATATTCGTCCCGCCCAGATCAATTCCGATATAACATTTCATGGCGTATTCCTATTCTGCCTGTAAGGCCAGGAGTTCCTTTACACTGCCCTGGGAATGCAGAATGAAGTCACTGACCCGACTGCGTTTTTCTTCGCTCCAACCCACAGCTTTTGTCAGAGAATGGAACTTGCGGAGGAAATCCTCTGTAGTCATGGGAAGCTCCGGCTCACCCGGAGCATAGTCTGCCTGGAAGCGGAATTCCCGGCAGTCTTTCAGGCTGACGATTGCCCGGGCAGCCCGTTTGTCGGGAACCCAGGAGGTCATTTCTTCATCCGGGACAATCTCGACCCGTTCCATAAGATCACGAATCAAATCACTCTTTAGGGCTTCCTCTGTGAAGGAATCAATTCCGATTTCGCCCTTTGTGAGGCACAGTCCGATGCAGAAGGGGGTGGACATCTTTGCGGCAACCACTCCCGGCACTGCTGTATGGGTGTGGCCCTTCACGCCCTGGCCGTACATTTCAATCCGAATCTTCTCAATATCCGTCAGGGCGGCGCCGCTTTCCCGGAAGGCCTGCACTGTAGCGTAAACGGCGCCATGGGTGTGCCGGCAGCAGGCATAGGGCTTGTGATAGCCGCCCTCGATATGATAGCCCGGGTAGCTGTCAAGGCCGAGCCAATCGGCGTTGTAACTGTCGCAGGCACCGGCAAGATAGCTGAATTTCCCGTTCAGGGGATCAAAGGGACCGTTCCAGCCGGCAAGGGCCGTAAAGGCAGCGGTAATGCCGTCATGGCAGGCCCTGCCCACATTGTAGGGCTTCATGGTGGAAATGTTTTCCATCATTTCGTTGATACCGGCAGCAGAGGAGCAGGCCGCGGCAAAGGCGTTTTTCATGTCATCCCGGCCAAAATCCAGCGCAGCGCAAACGGCCATGCAGGCAGCCATGGCGCCTACCGTGCCGGAAGAATGAAAACCTCTGGCGCGATGGCTGGGCTGAATACAGCGTCCCATGCGGATGCCCGTCTCGTAGCCGATGACGATGCCCCGGAGAAGCTCCTTCATGGAGAGGTCCTTCTTTTCCGCTGCGGCCAGCACTGCGGGAATGACCGTGGAGGCAAGGTGGACGGTGGAATAGCGATGTCCGTCGTCAAAGTCATAGCTGTGCCCGCTGATTCCGTTGGCAAAGGCGGCATTCTGCATGGAGGCCTTACGCCCCAGACCCAGGACCGTGGCATCCTCACCAGAGAAATTTTCCAGGTAGCGCTGCAGCTTTTCCCTCTGAAGGAGAAGCCCGGCCTGTATGAGGCCCGTTTCCTCCAGCAGGCATTTCCGGGCCATGAAGAGGGCTCCCTCGGGAATCTCCTGCTCTTTCAGAGTGTATAGGGTATCTATAAAAAGATCCGTTAAATTCATTTCGTTTCTTCTTTCCGTTCCTTCACATAGCGCATGGCGTCCTGCCAGGTTTTTGGCTTGCCGTAGGTCAGGTGCTCCTTGATGTTCAGTTCTCCGATTTCCCTGAGTTTTTCGGAACCGGCCCGGGAAACAATGGCGGAAAGTCCGTCTGCCTCCAGCATTTCGGCGGCGGAAAGAAGCTCATGAGCACGGCGGGCTGCATGGAGCACACCGCCGGCGCACCTGCCGTCCATGCCTTCCACAAAGGTCTTGGAGTCCATGGTCTTGGCCAGGCCCTCCATCACATATTCGGCGATCCCGTAATGCTCGGCAGCCTCCAGCATTTCAAAGGCGCAAGCCAGGTGGGCCTTGGTGTACATGCTGCGAAGAAGCTTGACGGCGTCTGCCTTGCCGGGCTCAATGCTCAGGTATTCCGGCTTCATGCCCAGGCTCAGCATGATTTCCTCCGCCTCCTTGCCGTCCCGGCCGCAGAGGGTAGTGGGAACCTTATGGCAGAACTTCGGCACGGTATCCATCATGGCCCCGTCGGCAAATTTTGCACCGGTGGATTGAAGGATCTTCCATACTTCATTCATATCGTGGGGCGAGGAAGTGGTCAGGTCCACATAAAACTTGCTTGAATTCAGGAAGGGGGCAAATTTTTGAGCTGTCTCAATGGCGGCGGCACCCGGGACCATGACAAAGAGAAGGTCACAGGCCGACACCAGGGCAGCAGGACTTTCGGCTATTCTTACGCCATTCTCGTCTGCTTCCTTCGTGGGGGCGGAGGAACGGGTCCAGGCCCACATTTCTTTTATGCCGCTTTCCTTATGCAGGCCGGAGGCCACAGCCTTGCCTGCATCACCGTATCCGATAAATCCGATTATCATTTTTCTTTCCTCTCAGCCCATCAAATATTGTTCGGGATTCTCGTCCACGCCGAAGTCAGCGCAGGCTTCGCAGAGCTCCTTGAAGGCGCCCTTACCCATCCGGATACCCTTGGCCTTATTGTCAGCCTCTTTTTCTGCTTCGATTTCGCCGGGGAGGTAGATCCTCTCCACACCGGGGGCCTTTTTGGCATTGTGAAGCTCGTCCTTGTATTTTTCCAGGCGGGCGTTGAATTCTTCCTCGGAAAGAAATGCCTTGGGGTCAATGGCGATCATGAGATGACCGACTTCAGGACCGGTTTCTTTGTTTTCACGGACATGCTTGGAGGTAACGCCGGAGTTCAGAATGCCGCAGAGGATATCCACCATAATGGCAATGCCGCTGCCCTTGTGGCCTGCAAAGGGGAGAACTGCACCAACCAGAGCTGCCGCCGGGTCTGTGGTGGGATTGCCCTCATTATCAATGGCCCAGCCTAGGGGGATTTTTTCTCCCTCCCGTTTGGCGTTGGAAATGTTGCCTCGCGCAGTAACGGAGCAAGCCACATCCAGGACCATAGGGAAGCTCTCCTTAACGGGGATGGCAAGGGAGAAGGGATTGGTGCCCAGCATGCCCTCCATGGAGCCGAAATGGGCAAGATTGCTGACGCCGTTGGTGCAGGAAAAGCCGATGAGCCCCTTTTTGGCGGCCTTTAGGGAATAGTAGGAGGCCATTCCGTAGTGGGCAGAGCGGCGAACGGCACAGAGGCCGATTCCGTTTTTTTCGGCCATTTCAATGGCCTTGTCCATGGCCTTGGAACCGACCACGCTGCCGAAACCGTCATCGCCGTCCACCACGCAGACGGCGCCGTGCTCTTCAAAAGTGATTTGCGGGTTAAAATTCCAGTTTTCCTTTTTGGCCCGTTCCAGATAGCTCTTGATGCGGGCAACACCGTGGGAACTGACTCCCCGCAGGTCGGCGGTGATCAGATTATCTGCAATGATTCTTGCGTTTTCCTCGGGAATTCCGTCCTTTACGAAAATTTTGACGAGGATCCTGCGGACGCCTTCGGGGTCCACTCTCAGCGAATTTGCACTGTCCATAGCCATGCTTTTACCTCCTGTATTTTTTAGATATCTTTCCTCGATTATAACAAAGTGCTGCAGAATGCACAAGAGAGCTTTTGAAATTCTTCCTTCACTTTTTGCTCTTGACGGGGGAATTTTTGGAATGTATACTAGGCATATTCAAAAAGAAGAGAGGAAAAAAGATGGATCTTTTTCAGAATTTGCCGGAAGGCTTCCGCCTGGTAAAAGACGAATTCGACCATAAGTTGGCATCCTTGACGGTTACCCAGGCCTTTGCCGACTACGCGTACCCTGTCCCTTCAACGGAAATCAGTCACTCCGCCTACATGAAATTTTATTATCATTTGGCAGAACTTTGGATTTCCAACGCGGAGAAGGTGGGCACGGTCCTCACAAACGATGACTATTCCGCGGTTATGGTTCTCACCCCGGCTGACAAATCTGCAGTAATCAGCGAAGACTTGATTCGGGAACAGCTGGGAAGCTGTGCCGGACCGGAGGCAGTGGAAAATGCGCTGCAGATCATGAACTATATATATCTGGCAGAAGAAGATTTGTCCTTCCGGGAGAATACGGTTTATATCGAGGCTTTTGCCGTTCAAACCGCCAGGCAAGGGCAGAAGCTGGGCTCCAAGCTCATGCGGAAGCTCTTTGAAGCCTGTGATGCCCAGGGGCGGGATCTTTTGCTCTTCACCAATACAGAGAGAAATGTCTCTATTTACAAGCACTTTGGCTTTGATGTGATCAAGCACACCGCGGTAGAGGAACTGAACTCTTTTACGGATTTCATGCTTCGCAGATGTCAGGACCCCGGAGAAAAAACAGAGTAAAATATATAAAATAGAGAGCATTTGCCGAATGTTCTTAAAGATTCTCGGCAAAAGCTCTCTGTTTTCTTCTTATCGGGCTTGTCCCATTTGACATGTGAAACCGTAGGGGACGATGCCCACATCGTCCCGTTTTCATTACAGAGTCCGAGCAGCAAATCGGGAGAAAAATATATAAAGCAGAGAGCATTTGCCGAATGTTCTTAAAGATTCTCGGCAAATGCTCTCTGTTTTCTTATCAGTCTGCTAGGCTTTTGGCAGGTGCCAGCGGTATTTGGCTGCCAAAAGGCGGAGAATGATAATGACATCGACTCCCAGCACAGCGGCAAGGCTGTCATTCAGGGGATAGAGAAGGGAAAAAAGCAGGGCCCCGGAAAGACTTGCCGCAGCATAAAAGTGCTTGACGAAAATCATGGGCTTTTCCGCGGCAAAGATATCTCTCAACACGCCGCCGCCCACCCCGGTCAGGACACCCAGAAAGATCTGGAGCCAGAAATTGTGCAGGGGAAGGGCAGTTTCGCAGCCAATGACGGTAAAGGCTCCCAAGCCAATGGCATCCACAAATACCATGCCCAGGTGGTTCAGGTTGATTTTTCCCCGGACTTTTGGAAGGAAAACGATCAGGGAGACAACTATGGCAATGGCTGCATAGAGGGGATTTGAGAGCCCGGTGGGAGGGGTCACTCCCATAAGAATATCCCGGATGATGCCTCCGCCGATTGCCGTTGTGATCCCCAGGATCATAACTCCCAGAATATCCATCTTTTTTTCAATGGCAACAAAGGCTCCGGATACGGCAAAGGCCACAGTTCCCAGAATTTCCATCACATGAAAGATAAAATCAGGCATATTGCACCTCAATACGCTTTACGGTCCTTTTACCTGAGAGATGGAGCCCCTTCGGTGACGCAATTGCGTTCTCTCCCGTATGAAATTTCCATAGGATACAGAGAAGCGGAGTGTCCTTCGGGACACTCCGCAAAAGGAATTATTCGCCGAAAATGTCGCGGCGGGCTCCCTCAATGAGGTTATGGGCGTTGTTGTACATGATGTCTTCCACATCCTGCTTGCTGAGGCCCAGGGTCTTGCAGGCGCGCTTCAGAGCGAGGAGCTCCTCATAGGCGAAGAAGGTGATCTTCTTGCCCTCTTCCTCGGAAACTTCGCGGAGATGGGGATCCTGCTTGGGATCGCCGTACATTCCGGGAGGAACCAGGTTGATATAGGTGCCGTTTTCTTCGATCCGGTGGGTACGCATGCGGAGAATGGGCATATCCGTGCCGAACATGGCATGCTTGGGGCCGGCATGACGGAGAAGCTCCGTGATGGCGTACTCGCAGCAGTTGGCGCAGAAGTCATACATGGTCTCGGGTTCTTTATCCAGATAATCCGTGAAGGCATTGCCCACATCTTCTTTGACATAGGCACGGCCAATATGGGCGACGATCAGGCGGACATTGGGGAATTCCCGGCGGATCTCCAGAATCTGCTCCAGGTTCACGGGGTCCTTCAGACGGCCGTCACGGGGAATATGCAGCATGACGATGGCGCCCATCTTGTTCATGACTTCCAGCTGGTACTTGGGGAAGAAGTCAAAGATACGAATCTCCTTGGTGGGGATATAAGAAGGGGAGAGGGAAAGATAGCTCTTGAGTCCCAGGAAATGGTTCTCGCGGATGATCTTTTCCAGTTCTTCGCCGGTCTGATAGGGCATGGAGTAGTAGAGAGCGGGGAATCCGCTGGAGCGGGAGGCCTCTGCAACATAGGCATTCTGCTGGTCATAGCCCTGCTTGGTGCCGCCCTTGGAGGCGAACATCAGGGAGGTCACCTGCTTGCCGGGGAACATGAGACGGTAGGTTTCCTGGAGGTCTTCAATGGGGTCATCCTCCGCAACCAGGGAGGGCCAGGTCACGTTCTTATGAACGGGAGCGTTGGCGGGCCGGATATAGAGCTCCTTCTTGTAAACGTGGGTGTGTACATCAATGATCTTTTCGGGAAGGAAGTTCTTCAGTTCCGTCTCATAGATGTACTTGTCATAAGGGGTTACTTCAAAAAGTGCCATTGTTTATCTCCTTCCTGCCCATAGGGCAAGGTATTTTCTGAAGAAAAAGCTAAATGCTGCAGTTTTTTTCGGCTGCGGTGAGAAGGTGGGAGAGGAGCACGGGAACGGTCACAGGACCGAGGCCGCCGGGCACGGGGCTGATGGCCTGCAGAAGAGGCTCCACAGCGGCAAAATCCGCGTCTCCGGATATGCCGCCTCTGCCGTGCTTCGTTTTTTTGTTGGGATCCCAGTTTGTGGAAACATCCAGAAGCGTCTGCCCCGGGGAAACAAAATCCTTTGTGACCAAGCGGAGAGAGCCGGCGGCAGAGATCAGAATATCTGCCCTCTTGCAGATTTCCGGCAGGTTCTGCGTTTTGCTGTGGCAAATCGTCACGGTGGCGTTTCTTTGCAGAAGAAGCATGGAAAGAGGACGGCCGACTACGGGACTCCTGCCGATCACGCAGACATTTTTCCCGCTGAGGTCATAGCCGTAATGGTCCAGGACTGCCAGGCAGGCCTCGGCAGTGGCCGGGGCAAACCCCAGCTCTTTTCCCTGGAATACTCCGGAGAGGCTGAGGTCCGTCATACCGTCCGGGTCCTTTTCCGGGGAGATGGCATTGCAGAGCTCACCCATAAAGGGGGCAAGCTTTTTGCTCAAGGGCTGGAAGAGGAGAATTCCGTGGATCTCCGGGTCCTTATCCAGAGAATGAAGAGAATCCAACAGAGTTTCCTTTTGGGAATCTTCCGGAAAAACGCTGAGGCAGACCCGGATCCCGAGCTCCTCGCAGAGCGTTTCCAGGGATCTTTGGTAGCTCAGACCCTCTGGTTTTTCTCCCACGCGGACCAGGGCTAAAGTGGGGAGAACGCCTTGGGCTTTCAGGGCGGCGGTCCGCTCCTTCAGGGAGGCAAGGATGGAGGCAATGACTTCTTTTCCGAGCAGCAGTTTTGCCATCAAAATTCCCCCATTCCGTAATTTCCGCAGATATCCCGATAAATGCGCTCTGCCCTGGGAAGGTATCCGGAAAGCCGAGCCTTGGCAGTTTTATTTTTTTCCTCTGCAAGAGTTCGGTCCTGCAGAGAGGATGTATTGATAAAGAGATTCACAGCAGCGGATTCCAGGGCAGCCCGGAGAATGGCCGCGCTGCAGGCAGCATCCGAAAGAGCCTGGCGGGAACCCACGGCAGCGATTTCTTCCGTAAGGGCAATTCCTCTGCAGCAGAGTTCCATGACCTTCTCCGGAGCCGAGCAGGCGAGGACCGTGGCTGCCTCCAGGGTTTCCTCCCGGCCGGGGCTTCCCTTGGGGATCCGATAGGCTTCTGCCAGGGGGGCAAAACAGGCGGCGTCCGCCTCGATCTGGCCGAGGAGTTCCGATTCCAGCTCAGAAGCTTCTTTGCAGAAGGCTTCCACTTGAGACTGAACGGAAGCATAACGCTTCTTCCCTAAGGTGAGGGAAGCCGTCATGTGGCCTGCGGCCATCCCGATGGCGCCTACCAATGCGGCAGCGCCTCCGCCGCCGGGGGTGGGGGCGGGGGAGGAAAGTTTTTCAATAAAATCTGTAATATTCATGGGCAATTTCAGCGTTCGACTTTTACTTCCGTAACAAGAGCGTTTTCACGGACGAACTTCAGAACCTTGCGGACCAGGACAGAACGGAAAATAGCGGCGGCAAAAGCATCATCATAGGCCGCCTCCAGCTGCTCCGGTGAAATATGATTTCTGGCGCAGATTTCGTTGCAGGCATCCTCAATTTCTTCCTGAGAGGGTTCGATTCCCTCCAGACCGCCGATCTTTCCGACGGCAGCCATCACCCGAAGATTTGTTTCTGCCTCCGGGCGAAGAGTTTGACGGACGGATTCTTCACTTTCTCCGGTGTTTTTGCAATAGTCCTCAAAGGACAGGCCTCTTTGACTGAGGCGCGCCTTGAAATTGTCCAAAGCGTCGTCCACGGCGCGGTTGAGCTGCTCTTCTTCCGGGGTGTAATCCAGACTCTCTGCGGCCCGGCGGAGAAGCTGATCTTCCAGCTCCAGCTCGGAGCGGTTGTCATAATAGGCGCGAAGTCCGGCCATGAGCTGCTTGCGGACCTCTTCCATGTTTTCAGCGCCATAGACTTCCCTGGCAAATTTATCATCCTTTTGATAACCGGGATTCTGAGCCAAGAGGGCATCGATTTCCCGGTCTACATCCTCTTCCGTAACGGGGACCCGTTTGAGTTCGGCTTTCAGGCCTTTATAGATAAAGGGCATGCAATATCTCCTAAGTAAAATAGTTTCGGCGGAGCTTCAGCCGAGGGTTCCGGAGGCCTCAATATAGGGGAGCTCTGTGCCGCTGTAGGAACCTGCGAAGTTCCAGCTGAGATGAACGCTGGGATTCTCCGAGCTGATGGGTACGTTCACGCTGGCCAGCGTATTGGCTGCCTGGGCTTCTCCGGTGTAATTGATAGCGGGAGTGGAATAGTAATACTCCGTTCCGTCCACGGTGACGACTAGGCCGTAGGGGCGGTCACCCACATCCAGAGAATAGCTGAGGAGGGTGACTTCCATCCGGAGGCTCAGAGAACCGTTTTCCCGGACGATCCGCCAGGGAGCCCGGATATTCAGAAGCGTTCCGGTTGCAGACTCCAAGGTTCCTCCGCTGACCGTTTCACTGCCGGACTGGGGCTGAGTTTCCGGCTGGGGTTGAGGCTGAGGCTGGGGCTGTGGCTGGGGTTGAGGCTGAGGCTTGGGCTGAGGCTTTTCTTCCTCTTTTTCTTCCTCTTTTTCCGCTTCTTCTTTCTTGGAAATGTCCTCTCCGGTTTCGTCCTCAACGATATCCGCAATGGTGCCGGAGTCATCGCTCTTCGGCTCCTCCGGACTCTTCCGGATCCCGGAAACGAGACGGAAAGCAAGAACGACCAGCAGAATAGCAGCCGTGATCAGAAGGCAGGAGAGAATCGCCTGTTCCACAGGAGATTTCCGGTGCTTTGCGTTTTTCTTTGCTGCGGTCTTCTGCGCGGTTGTAGGCTTTTTTGCGGGAGAAGCATTTTTGCCTGTATTTTTCTTTTGAAGTTCAGCCATGGTTTACCCCTCCGAGGTTGAAATATTATTTATATGCCCAATAGTTATTAGCAAAGAAGGTGATGGGGACTGTAACGATCTTGCCCGTGGGATCCGCAGAAAGCACGGGCAGACTGAGGTTTTATTCCATTTCTCTTCGTCCCTGCAGGGCACGAAGAAGGGTCACATCGTCCGCATATTCCAGCTGACTGCCCATGGGGATGCCATAGGCCAAACGGGTAACGCTGACGCCCAGGGGACGGAGAAGGCGGGAGATATACATGGCAGTTGCCTCTCCCTCCGTATCCGGATTGGTGGCCATAATGACCTCCCGGATCTCTCCGGAGGAGACCCGCTTCAGCAGTTCCCGGATCCGGATCTGATCCGGACCGATCCGATTCAGTGGAGAAATGACCCCGTGAAGAACATGATAAACACCGTGGTATTCCCGGGCACGCTCCATGGCGATGACATCTTTAGGCTCAGCCACTACGCAGATAATGCCATGATCCCGCTCCGGATCATCGCAGATTTTGCAGAGCTCCCGGTCCGTCATATTCTGGCAGCAGGGGCAGGTATGGATCCTGGCCTTTGCTTCCAATATGGCGTCGGCGAATTCCTTGGCTTCGTCCTCGCTGAGTTCCATCACATGAAAGGCCAGCCGCTGGGCACTTTTCATGCCTATGCCCGGCAGACGGGCAAATTCTTCGGTAAGCCGCTCTAAGGCGGCGGGAAATCCGTTCATCAGAAACCCAGGTTCAGGCCGCCGGTCAGACGGGACATGGAAGCAGAGGCGTCCGCTTCTGCCTTCCGCATGGCCTCATTCACGGCGGAAATAACAAGATCCTGCAGCATTTCCACATCGTCCGGGTCCACCGCCTCGGGGTTGATAACAAGAGAGGTGAGCTCATGCTTGCCGTTGACCTTTGCCGCCACCATGCCGCCGCCTACGGAAACTTCATATTCCTTCGTTTCCATCTCCGCCTGCATTTTCAGCATATCCTGCTGCATTTTCTGAGCCTGACGGACCATATTCATGTTCATTCCGCCCATGGGCATGCCGCCCCGGTATCCACCTTTAGACATTGTTTTTCTCCTTCATATCCAGTATGTTATTATCTTACGGTCATTTTGCTTCCCAGCTCTTTCTGCCGGGAAAGAATGGAATCCAGAGGGTCCTCTTTTCCAATGGGGCCCAAGCCGATCTCCCGGAAAGTCACCCGAATGGGCCGACCGAGGATGGCAGAAGCTTTTCTTGCTATGATCACCGGGATATCCTGACGGTTCAGCATGTCCATCTCGAAGCGGCCGCCGAGGATCTGAAGGTTTTCTCCCTCCAAACGGTATTTCAAAAGACTGCCGGAAAAGAATCCCCTTGCGGGGGGCAGAAGCTCCTGCCGCAGGGCTGCGCAGAGCTCCGGCCAGAAATCCTCCGGACCGGCGGCTTTCTCTTCGGATGGCAGAGAAGCTTCAGCCGGCTCTTCTTTTTCCTCTTTTTTCGTGTCCTCCGCCGGGGCTTCCCGGGAAGAAGAGGGCTTCTCTGCGGGAGGAGCTGCAGAAGGAAGAAGGCCGGAGGCCAGGCTTTCCTCGATGCGTGTCAGCCTGGCGGTAAAAGAATCCAGATCATTCTGGAGGGCGGGATTGCAGAGACGGATCAGGCAGAGCTCCGCATCTACCCGAAGGTTTAGGCTCTTGGCGCGGCCTGCTAAAAGCTCCTGCAGAAGGGAGACCATGCGGAGAAGCTCTCCCCGGGAAAAGAGGGAAGAAAGCGTCCGCAGTTCTTCTTCGGAGCAGAGGCCGGAAACAAGGGGCAGATTGCCCTCCGGTACTTCCTTGAGGATCAGAAGATCCCGGGCTGCCGAGCAAAGCTCGTTCAGAAGGGAACGCAGATCCTTCCCCTGTTCAAAGAGAGAAGTAAAAAGAGCCAAGGAAGCGGCGGTATCCCGATTTCCAATTTTCTGCATCATTTCATAAACTGCCTGCCGGCCGGCCAGACCCAGGCAGGCGGTCACCGCCTGAATATCCAGGGTGCCGGGAGTGGCAGAAGCGCATTGGTCCAAAAGGCTGAGCCCGTCCCGGAGAGCGCCGTCGGCCAAGCGGGCCAGAAGCTCTGCGGCCTCGGGGAGAAGATCGATCCCCTCCTGATAGGCAACATAGCGAATGCGGCCGGAGATGTCCTCCTGGCTCAGGCGGCGGAAAGAAAAACGCTGGCAGCGGGAGAGGATCGTCGGGGGCACCTTGTCCTGTTCCGTGGTGGCAAGGATAAAAATCAGATGCTCGGGAGGTTCTTCCACGATTTTCAGCAGGGCATTGAAAGCAGCCGTGGAGAGCATGTGGACCTCGTCGATAATATAAACTCTTCTGCGAACCTGGGAGGGACTGTAAACGGCGTCATCCCGAAGAGCGCGGACCTGATCGACACCGTTGTTGGAGGCAGCGTCGATCTCCAGGACATCCAGGCAGGAGCCGTCTTCAATAGAGCGGCAGGCAGGGCAGCAATTGCAGGGGTTGCCGTCTGCGGGATGCTCGCAGTTCACTGCCCGCGCAAGGATCTTTGCGCAGGAGGTCTTTCCTGTGCCGCGGATTCCGGTGAAAAGATAGGCATGGGAAAGGCGCCCCGTGGAGACCTGGGTCTTCAGGGTTTGGGTCACACTTTTTTGGCCTACGACCTCATCAAAGGTGCGGGAACGGTATTTCCGGTACAGCGCCTGATACACGAGCCTTCCTCCTATACACAATACTCCAAAATATATCAGCTTATTCTAACAAAAATCCTGCCCGATTTCAACTATTGCCGGAAGAGAATTCAAAAAAAACGTGCCGGAAGAGAATTCAAAAAAAACGGAAAAAGCTTATCCTGAAGGCAGGAAAGAGCCGGGAGGAGAAGAAAGAGAGGCTGGGAGAGGCCTCCGACAGGTGCGGATCCTGCGTCGGGACCCCGGAAAATTTTCTTGTAAAGCTTGACAAAAAATGATAAAATATCTTTTAGAATAGCTTCTTATACGCAGCAAAAGGAAAGAAGAAAAAATGCAGCTTACTTACGGTTTCGGAAAGGGCATCCAAACGGTGGAATGCCCGAAAGAAAATTTGCTGGCGGAGCTTCACGCCAACCCCATGACCCATGAGCGGACAGGGGAAGAAGCGGTTCGTTACGCTTTGGGCCACCCCATCGGCGCACCGCTTTTGCGGGAGCTTGCCAAGGGGCACCGCAGGATCGTGATCATCACCAGCGATATATCCCGCCCCATGCCCTCCTGGCAGGTGCTTCCGGCAGTGTTGGAGGAGCTCTTTGCCGCCGGCATTGCAAAGGAGCAGATCACCCTGGTCTTCGCCCTGGGTTCCCACCGCCATCATACGGAGGAGGAACGCCGGCATTTGGCCGGGGATGCGGTTTATGAGCAGATCCGCTGCGTGGATTCGGATCCGGAGGATACGGTCCGCATGGGCGTAAGCTCCCGGGGAACTCCCGTGGATATTACCCGCGCGGTGGCAGAAGCGGACTTCCGGATCTGCCTGGGCAATATTGAGTTCCACTATTTTGCCGGTTATTCCGGCGGCGCGAAGGCGATCATGCCCGGAGTCTCCACGCCGGCGGCGATCCAGTGCAACCACAGCCGTATGGTTTCTCCGGATGCCCGCGCGGGCAAGCTTGCGGGCAATCCCATTCGGGAGGACATCGAAGAAGCTGCCGCCATCTGCGGCGTGGATTATATTGTCAATGTGGTCCTCAGCGAGCATAAGGAGATCGTTTTTGCCGTTGCGGGGGATCTTACCGTTGCCCATCGGGTGGGATGTGAATACCTTGACCGGCTTTATCTCAAGCCGATCCCGGAGCGGGCGGATATCGTCCTGGTTTCCCAGGGAGGAGCGCCCAAGGATGCCAATCTTTATCAGACGCAGAAGGCTCTGGACAATGCCAAGCTGGCAGTAAAAAAGGGCGGAACGGTCATTTTGATCGGCGCCTGTCCGGAGGGACTGGGCTCTGCAAAATTCGAGCAGTGGATGATGGAAGCCGAAAAGCCCGAGGATATGATCCTCCGGGTCCGGGAGCACTTTGAATTGGGCGGCCACAAGGCGGCAGCCATTGCCATGGTCCTCCAAAATGCCTCCATCGATCTGGTTTCGGAAATGGACCCCGACCTGGTCCGCAGAATTTTCATGAATCCCAGGGGCTCGGCCCAGGAAGCTTTTGATGCGGCTATGGAGAAATACGGCCCCAAGGCCACGGTGATTTCTATGCCCTTCGGCGGAGCCACGCTGCCCATGCCGGAAGGGGAATAAGGAGAAAAGAATGAAAAAAGATATGAACCAGAAGCAGAGAAGAGAGCGGGAAAAGAAGGTCATGATCATCTCCACGGTGCTTGTTGTTATCCTGGAGTTGGTGGCTGCCTATATTATGTTGACCGGAGATCCGTCCAAGATTTCCTACTGTACCCCTCTGATGCTGATCGCGGCGGGCGGTACTGTCCTCTGCTGGGTCAATTATATGGGGGGAGATATGGGAGGATGAAGAAGCTGCTGCTTTCTCTTCTGGCTCTTTTTTGCGTGGGCCTTCTTGCCTGCGGCAGCGCAGAGGAAGAGATCCTGGCTTCCACGGCGCCTGTTCAGCAGTTTGCTCAGGCGGTTTGCAGGGGAACGGATCTTAAGGTGGGGCTTCTTGTTTCGGAGCCCGTCTCCTGCGTCCATGACTACAGCCTTTCCACCGCCCAGATGATGAAGCTGGAGAAGGCAGATTTGGTTCTTCTCTCCGGCGCCGATCTGGAGGTTTTCATGCAGGATGCCCTTGCCTCCTGCAGACAGGTCCTCACCTGTGATGCCGGCGTAAAGCTCCTGGAGGGCGAAGAAGAAGGGGAGTTTGACCCCCATATTTGGCTCAGCCCGGAGAACGCGCGGATCATGACCCGGAATATTGCCAAGGGCCTCTCCGCACTCTATCCCGATTATGCGGATACCTTCCTGAAGAATGCGGAGCTCTACTGTGACGAGCTCAGCAGTCTGGAGTTGGAGGCCATGGTGACCCTGCAGGGGATCCCCTGCACGGATCTCGTTACCTTCCATGACGGTTTTGCCTATTTTGCGGATGCCTTTGGCCTGGAAATCCTGGCTGCCATTGAGGAGGAAGCCGGAGCCGAGGCTTCCGCCAAGGATCTGAAGGAGATCACGGAATTGGTCCGGGATGCTGCTATTCCGGCAATTTTCGTGGAAAAAGACGGCTCGGATGCTGCGGCCAGAATCATTGCGGGGGAGACCGGCTGTAAGGTCGGAACCCTTTCCACGGGCCTGGCTGACAGAGACTATTTTGAGACGATTCGGGGCAATGCCCTGGCCATAAAGGAGGCATTCTCTTGACTGTGCCTTTTCATCCGCACCATGATCATTCCTGCGAGCATGCCTGCTGCCTGAAGGTTTCCGATCTTACTGTCCGCATAGGGGAGGATACGATTCTGGAGGGCATAGATCTCCATCTCCACTGCGGGCAGATGGCAGCTCTGATCGGCCCTAACGGCGCGGGAAAATCCACCCTGATCAAAGCAATCCTGGGACAGCGGGCCTATGAGGGCTCCATTGAGTTCTCTTCGGAGGGCAGGGATAACCAGCGCCTCCGTATCGGCTATGTTCCCCAAAGTCCCGCCTTTGACCCTTCGGACCCTGTTACGGTGCGGGATCTCTTTGTTTCCGGAATATCCTCCCGCCCCAATTTTTTCAAAACAAGAAAGGCAGAGGAAGAGACCATTTTGAACTGCCTTCGGAATGTCCGGGGGGAAGGGCTGATGGATAAGCGGATCGGGACCCTCTCCGGCGGTGAGCTCCAGCGTGTGCTCCTGGCCTTGGCTTTGGAACCGATGCCCAATCTTCTGATCCTGGATGAGCCTCTTTCCGGCGTGGATGTGGAGGGCATGGAGCTCCTTCTGGATATGATGAACGAGATCCGAAGAAAATACGATTTGTCCATCCTGATGATAACCCACGATTTCTCCATGCTCAGCCGCTATGTGGACAAGGTCGTGCTGCTGGATAAGAAGGTCCTCCGGGCGGGAACTCCCCTGGAAGTGCTGAATTCGGAAGAATTCATGCAGGCCTTCCGTTTGGGAGGTGCTGCGGAATGAGACTTTGGTATGCATTCATGGACTGCCTGCCCTTTGGCTGGGCATCCTACCGCTTTATGGCGAACGCCCTGCTGGCAGTTTTGGTCATGGCTCCCATTTTCGGCATCCTTTCCACAAATGTTGTGACGGGAAGAATGAGCTTCTTTTCGGATGCCCTGGGTCACTCGGCTTTCACGGGCATTGCCATAGGGGTCCTTTGCGGCATGGCCTTTCCCATCTGCGCGGCTGTGCTTCTGGCCCTCCTCTTTGCCTGGCTCTTTACTCTGGTTAAGGAAAAATCGCGCCAGTCGGCAGACACGGTGATCGGCGTCTTTTCTTCCACGGCGGTGGCTTTGGGAATTTTTATTGCCACCTCCGGGGGCGGCAGCTTCACCAAATATAATGTTTTTCTGATCGGCGATATCCTTTCCGTCACTCCCGGTGAAATCGGCCTTTTGGCCCTGGTCCTCCTGGCTGTGGCGGTCATCTGGTATTTCTTCTCCAATCGGATCCTGCTCGTTACGCTTCACCCCCAGCTGGCCTCCTCCCGGGGGATCTCCGTCCGGAACTATGAGCTGCTCTTCACCATGGTCATAGCCGTGGTGGTGACCCTGGCTATGAGCTGGGTGGGCCTGCTGGTGATCAACTCCCTCCTGGTCCTTCCCGCAGCCACGGCAAGAAATCTGGTAAGGAATATGCGGCAGTACCTTTGGGTTTCCGTGCTCCTTGCCGTCATTTGCTCTTTGGCAGGCCTTTTTGTCAGCTATTTTCTGGCCTCTTCCACCGGCGCAGCCATTTCCCTTTTGCTGGCCCTTTGCTTTGCCCTTTCTTTCCTTTTCCGCAGGCACAGCAATATTTGAAAAAGCGCAGGCCGGATTCCTCCTGCGGGAGAGATCCGGCTTTCCTGAAGTTTTTGAAAGGAGTTCTGAATCATGGATCCTTTATCCCTTGCTCTTTTAGCGGGTCTTTTGCTTCTCATTCTTTTTGCCGTTATCGGCCTGATTTCCTTCAGAAGGCTTTCCCAAAAGAACATTGAGCGGCAAAGTCAGGAGCTTTCTGCCCTGCGGGAGGAAATTCTGCATAAACTGGAGCTTTTGGATTACTGTCAGGACCTTTCTCTCAAATCCGTCAACGATAAATTCGGCCTCCTGCAGGACTCCTTGAACGACCAGCTGACCCGCCAGTCCGGGGTGGAGACGGCAAATCTCCGCCGCCTGGAGGACCGCATCCGGAATTTGGAGCAGGTCAATGAGAAAAAGCTGGATGAGATCCGGGGCACCGTGGAAGAAAAACTCCAGACAGCCCTGGAAAAAAGAATTTCAGAATCTTTCCGGACGGTAAACGAACAGCTGGAGTCCGTCTATAAAAGCCTGGGAGAAATGCAGACCCTCGCTGCAGATGTGGGCGGCCTCAAAAAGGTTCTCTCCGGAGTCAAGACCCGGGGAATTCTGGGTGAGGTCCAGCTGGCGGCCATCCTGGAGGAGATCCTGACGCCGGAGCAGTACGAATGCAACTGCGCCACGGTTCCCGGCAGCACGGAGCGGGTGGAATTTGCGGTCCGCCTTCCCGGAACGGAGGATGGCCCGGTTTATCTGCCTATTGACTCCAAGTTCCCTGGGGACTCCTATGCCAGACTCCTGGATGCCCGGGAGGCCGGGGATAAAGAACTGGAGGTAGAGGCCGTGAAGAATCTGGAGTCCGTCCTGAAAAAGGAGGCCAAGGATATCCGGGATAAATATCTTTCCGTGCCCTATACCACCAATTTCGGCATTCTTTTCCTGCCCTTTGAAGGCCTCTATGCGGAAGTGGTCAATCGGGGACTTCTGGAGCAGCTCCGCAGGGATTATTCTGTGAACATTGCCGGGCCCAGCACCATGGCTGCGCTCCTGAACAGCCTGCAGATGGGCTTCCGTACTCTGGCGATCCAAAAACGGTCCGGAGAGGTTTGGGAGCTTCTGGGAGCCGTGAAAACGGAGTTCGAAAAGTTCGGAGAGGTCATGAAGAAGATGCAGGGCCACCTGAATCTGGCTTCGGACGATCTGGCCATGCTCATGAACACCCGCACGAATGTCATTTCCCGCAAGCTTCGGGATGTGCAGAAGCTGGAGGATTCCTCTTCTGCCGAGCTTTTGGGTCTGGACAGTTAAAAGAGGCGAAAACGAAAAAAAGAGCCGGAAGCCAATGGGCGTGCGCCCGAAGCTTCCGGTTCTTTTTATGATTCTATTATATTTCAATTTCTCCCACATCAGGCAGGGGCCTCCGCAGCAGCTCCTCTGGTCCCCAGGCGGGCAGAGGCAGGCGTTGCATGGCGCCGAAAATATGAGCCTTCAGGTCCGGATATTTTCCGGATAATGTATAGACCAGGTTTTTGATTTCCTCCCGCTTGGTGGATTTATCGGCGGGACAGCTGTTATGGACAACGGGAAGCTTCCTTTTCTCCGCAAAATGGGCAAGTGTCTTTTCGGAGATATAGAGCATGGGCCGTATCTGGACGACACCGGTCCTGTCCAGCAGTGTTACAGGCTGGAAGCAGCTGAGCCTGCCCTCATAGATCAGGCTCATCATGAAGGTTTCCACGGCGTCGTCGTAATGATGCCCGAGAGCGACCTTGTTGCAGCCATGCCGCAGGAGGGCTTCATTCAGGCTGCCCCTGCGCATTTTGGAGCACATGGAGCAGGGGTTCTTTTCTTTCCGATAGTCAAAAATCACGGGGCCGATCTGCGTTTCCACCCGGGTGTAGGGGATATCCAGCTCTTCGCAGAGCTTTGCCACTCCGGAATAATCCATGTTAGGGAGGCCCATATCCACGGTAATGGCCTCCAATTCATAGTGAGCGGGGTAGAACTTGCGGAGTTCGCTGAGGAGGACCAGGAGAGCGAGAGAGTCTTTCCCGCCGGAGACCCCCACGGCGATCCGGTCGCCCTCCTCGATCATCCTGTAATCTTCCACGCAGCGGCGGACCAGGCCAAGAAGCTTCTGCATAACAGCCTCCGGAAAATGAAAAATAAAAAGTGAGAAAACGAGAGAAAAAGAGAGTAAAAACGAGAATAGACGAGTTATCTCAATAAAAAATAAAAATTGACGAAAATTTGGTTGACAGGCCCGGGTAAATATGGTATAACATCCCGGCGTTGTGGATCCCTGCGGGGAGTATCATAATTGCAGGCTCATTTTTTGTCAACTTTTTATTTCACATAGGAGAATCTCAAATGACTACAATGGTTAAGAAAGAGAACGTCGAGCGCAAGTGGTACGTTCTTGATGCAGCCGGCAAGCCCATGGGCCGTGTTGCTGTCGTCGCTGCGAATCTTCTTCGCGGCAAGCTCAAGGCTGATTTCACTCCTAATGTTGACTGCGGTGACTTCGTCATCATCGTCAACTGCGGCAAGGCAGTTCTCACCGGCAAGAAGCTGGACGAGAAGAAGTATCAGCACCACACCGGTTGGATCGGCAACCTGAAGGAGATCCGTTACCGTGACTTGATGGAGCAGCGTCCTGAGTTCGCTATGGAGCTGGCTGTCAAGGGTATGCTGCCGAAGAATTCCATCGGCCGCACCGCCATCACCCGCCTGAAGCTGTATGCAGGCCCCGAGCATGAAAATGCTGCTCAGAAGCCCGAAGCATACAATATGGACTAAGGGAGGTAAAGAATTATGTACGAAACCAAGAGACCTTATAAGTACGGTACCGGCCGCAGAAAGTCCTCTGTTGCCAGAGTCCGCGTTTATGAAAACGGCACCGGTTCCATCACCATCAACGGCCGTGATATTGATGAATACTTCGGCCTGGATACCCTGAAGCTCATCGTTCGTCAGCCCCTGGTCCTCACTGAGACCCTGGAGAAGGTTGATGTTGTCTGCACTGTGGCAGGCGGCGGTGTTACCGGTCAGGCCGGTGCTATCCGTCACGGTGTTGCCCGTGCTCTTCTGGGTGTGAACCCCGAATTCCGCGCTGCTCTGAAGGCTGCAGGTTTCCTGACCCGCGACCCCAGAATGAAGGAAAGAAAGAAGTACGGTCTCAAAGCCGCACGTCGCGCTCCTCAGTTCTCCAAGAGATAATTTCTCAAAACATTCAAAAGCCCGAAATCGCAACGGTTTCGGGCTTTTTCTTTTCTCTTATTCCGTTCCGGATTGGCTCAAACTTGTTGATTTTTCATAGAGCTTGAGTATAATAATGGCAGATGCTTCTATCAATTATGGGCAATTAGCTTGCAATTGCGGTTTTTTTATAACAAATTTTGGATAATGGGAGTTATAGACATATAATCGAAAAGGATTATCGGTCTATGTGCGCAAGGTGAAGAAAGTAAAGTTGAAAAACGGCATATCGGTCCTTTTGGCGGCGCTTATTGTCTTTTCCTGCCTTTTTGCGTCCGGCTGCAGTGAAAAGGCTGCCGAAGATGTCAAATATACGAAAATCTCTGATTTTACAGGGGCAACGGTGTGCAGTCAGACAGGTACGGTGTTTGACCGGATCCTGAACGGCTCCATTGAAGGCTTAAATCACAAATACTATGAAGATGTCAGCAACATGATCCTTGCTCTGCGCAGCTATTATGTGGATGCTGCCGCCCTCGATGAGCCCAACGCCCGATTCGTCATGGCGCAGAATGCCGACCTTAAGGTGTTCAAGGATGCCGTTGAGACGGATAGCTACGGTTTTCCCATGAAGAAAAACGGGGAGCTTACCGATCAGGTTTCGGAGCTTATCCGGGAATATTCCGAGGATGGGACCCTTGAGAAACTTCGCACAAAGTGGTTTTCCGGAGATCCTGAAATCATGCGAATCGATATGTCCGAATACACAGGGTACGATGCGCCCAACGGGACGATCCGCTTCGTTCACGATTCCACACAGGTGCCGATGGCATATGTGAACGACGACGGAAGCTCCGCCGGCTACGAGGTAGAGCTTGTCCTGATGATAGGCAAACGTCTCGGGAAGACGGTTGAGATCACGCAGTCCAACTTTTCCGCCTTGCTGACGGCTATTTCGTCCGGAACCGCGGATATAGCCGCCGGATCCGTTTCCATTACCGATGAGCGGCGCGAAAGTGTGGATTTTCCCGAAACGCACTATGTAGGCGGCATCGTCCTTCTCTGCAGGGCGGAGGATCTTGAGGACAGCAGCGAAACAGACAGCGGCAGCAGCTTCTGGGAGAGATTCTCTCAAGGCTTTGAAAAGACGCTTATAAGAGAAAACAGATGGAAGCTTATTCTGTCCGGCCTTGCCGTTACGCTGCTCATCTCTATCTGTTCGCTTCTTCTGGGAACCTTTTTGGGCTTTATCATTTGCGCCCTTCGAAGGAGCAAAAGCCGGGCTATTTCCGGGGTTATGGCGGCAATTATCCGCTTTATACAGGGCATACCGGTGGTTGTGCTTCTCATGGTATTCTATTACCTGGTGTTTGCGTCCTGGGATCTCAACGGCGTGATCGTGGCGATCATCGGTTTTTCCGTCAACTTCGGGGTGAACTCGGCGGAGATCATGCGCTCCGGTATAGAGTCCGTTGATAGGGAACAGTGGGAGACAGCCTCCTGCCTCGGCTTCAGCAGACTGCAGACCTTCGGGAAGGTCATTCTTCCCCAGGCAATCCTTTGCTTCCTCCCCACCTTCAAGGGTGAATTCATCAATATGATGAAGATGACCTCGGTCGTCGGCTATATCGCCGTGCAGGATCTCACAAAGGCATCCGATATTATCCGAAGCCGAACCTACGAGGCCTTTTTCCCCATCATCCTGAATGCGCTTATCTATGTGCTCCTGGCATGGAGCCTCGCCTATCTGATAGGGCTTGTGGAGGTCGGCGTATCGCCACAGAAGCGCGTGCGGCGGATCAAAGGCATTTACGATCTTTCTGCCAGTGAAGCAAACCTGGTTTTAAAGAGCGTTTCCGTTCCGGGCAAAGAGCTGATTAAAATAGAACATCTGAAGAAGGAATACAGGAAGGATCGCCCGATCCTGTCGGATGCGAACGCCGTTATCAAAAGCGGGGATGTCGTTGCCGTTATCGGTCCGTCGGGCGCGGGAAAATCTACCCTTCTCCGTCTGATCATCAGCCTTGAAAAGCCCACAGGCGGCAGCATCTTCATAAACGGAAAAGATATCAATGCCCGGAGGGACCGGAAGGCTGCGAAGAAAAAGATCGGCATGGTGTTCCAGAGCTTTGACCTTTTCCCGCATCTTACCGTCATTGAAAATGTCATGCTTGCCCAGACTGTCGTGTCCAAAATACCGAAGCAGGAGGCCTACGAGAACGCCCTTGCGCTTCTCAAATCTGTGGGGCTTGCGGAAAAGCTGATGCATTATCCCCACGAGCTTTCCGGCGGGCAGAGGCAGCGTGTTGCCATCGCCCGCACTCTTGCCATGAACCCGGAGATCATCCTCTTTGACGAACCGACGAGCGCGCTGGATCCCAAATCGGTTTCTGAGGTATTGAGCGTTATCCGTTCCCTCGCAAAGAAGGGCGTTACCATGATGATCGTAACGCATGAGATGCAGTTTGCGAAGGATGTGTCGACCCGTGTATTCTATGTGGATCATGGCGAGATCCACGAAACCGGAAGCCCCGAGCAGGTATTTGAGCTTCCGCAGAAGGAGAGAACGCGCCGCTTTATCCGCGAATTAAATGTCCTTGAGGAAGAGATCACTTCACGCGATTTTGACTTCATCGGCGTGAACGCAAGATTTGAGGAATTCGGGCAGAAATACAGTCTGCCTAAGAAGACGGTCCGGAATATGGAGGTCGTGTTTGAGGAGCTGGCCATTTTGACGGTCATGCCCGATTTGCCGCAAAAGGTGGAAATGCGCGTAATTGCGGAGTATTCGGAGAAGGACGGATCGGTCACCATGTGCCTGCGCTATAACGGCGGTATGTTTGATCCGATGGAGGCAGCAGACAGTCTCCGTCAAACACTGATCGACAATTCTGCCCGGGATCTGCACTACAGCTTCAATCCGGACGACACGCTGAAGAACGAGCTGACGCTGACGGTTTTATAATACAAAAGAACGGATTTTTTTGAAAGGGATTTGTCACTATGAAAAGAGCCTATGTAAACGGAATCATTCTGGACGGAAGCGAGAAGATGCAGCCCCTTGAAGGGAAGGCCGTCCTCACAGAGGGTACGAAGATCACGGGGATCGTAGATGCCGCCGCTTCCTTGGAAGGTTATGAGGTCATCGATTTGAAGGGGAAATACCTCATGCCCGGCCTGATAAACATGCACTGTCATCTGGCGGGCAACGGCAAGCCGCAGAAAAAGCAGCGGGACAGCGCTGCCCTGGTCCGCCTCCTCTTCAGCAATGCTCTTCTTGCGAAGGTGGCCTATAAAATGGTCTGCAGCTACGCAAAAGCTGCGATCACCGGCGGCGTTACCACTGTCCGCACGGTGGGCGGCCTGCGGGATTATGACGCCAAATTGCGGGACGAAGTGGCCCGGGGAAAGAAAATCGGGCCCAGAATTATTGCCAGCAATGAAGGCATTTCCGTTCCCGGCGGCCACATGGCAGGTTCCGTTGCCGTAGCGGCGAACAGCGTGGAGGAAGCGGTTGCCCTTGTGGAGCGGGCCAAGAGTCAGAATGTGGATTTCATTAAACTCATGGTCACCGGCGGCGTATTGGATGCCAAGGAAAAGGGCTGTCCGGGCGAACTGAAAATGCCTCCCGAAATGATAAAAGCTGCCTGCGACAAGGCACATGAATACGGCTTCCTGGTGGCGGCTCATGTGGAGTCTCCGGAGGGCGTTCGGGTTGCCTTGGAAAACGGCGTGGATTCCATTGAACACGGTGCCGAGCCCAGTCCGGAAATCATAGCTCTTTTCAAGGAAAAGAAAGCCTTTGTGACGGCCACGGTTACCCCCGCTCTGCCCTTCGCTCTCTTTGATCCTGCTGTATCCCATGCGGATGAGGTTGCCAACTATAACGGGAAGGTGGTCTTTGAGGGAATCATTGCCTGCGCCAAAGCGGCCTTGGAGAACGGCATTCCTCTGGCTATCGGCAACGATGTGGGCTGCCCCTGGGTTTCCCAGTATGACTTCTGGCGGGAGCTGGTCCTCTTCCAAAAGTACGTGGGCGTTTCCAATCAGTTTGCTCTCTATACTGCCACCCTGAATAATGCCCGTCTGGCGGGAATCGGTGATGTGACCGGCTCCATTGAGGTGGGCAAGGATGCCGATATGATCGTTACGGCCGGGAATCCGTTGGAGGATCTTCATGCTCTCCGGCAGGTGGATATGGTTGTGGCCAGGGGCCGCCTGCTCTATCCCAAGGTAAAGAGAAATGCCCAGGTGGACCGGGATATGGATCCCTTCTGCTGATTCTGTGAGCTGAAAATAAAACAGCGATTTGGCCGGGTCCCTCGGGATTCCGGCCATTTTGGTAAAAAAGATAGCAGTTCCGGTGAACTGCTATCCTTTTTATGCTTCTTTTTCAATTTTTTATTTCCCGTTTTTCTTTCGTTTTTTCACAATGACCGCAATTGCGGCAGCGGCAATAACGGCGGCGGCAAGCGCGATCCAGAGATTGTCCTCAAGGAACACAGAAGCGGGAGCATAAGGGCCGATGGCCTCAAGCCCTGGGATATCGACCGTTGTTTCCTTTTCCCCCAACGCAGTTGCCCCCACGCAGAGGATTCCCGATAAGAGTATCGTTACCAACAATAATGCAATGGCTTTTTTCATTTTCCCTCCGTTTTTTCGTTTCTCTCACTTTGTCCGGGTCCTGTCAAATCCGGATCCGGCAAGGATCCTGCGGTCAGGGCTCGCAGGTGTTTTTATTGCCGTATAGCTGTGTGTAATGGAAGTCAGGATCGATCCCCAGATCTTCCAGGACTTTTTTCTTGTTCTTTTCAATGCTTTCATCCAGCTTTTCAAAGAGGTTTTGTCCGTAGCAGTCCATATCCACGATGAAGGGGCCCAGCTCCTTCAGCTCAAAATGCCAGGGCGCTTCAATGGAGCCGATTTCCTCCAGCAGGTCCACGCCCTTCACATCAATGGATTTCAGCCAGAGCAGGGGGCTGACGCTTCTGGGAGAGACATGGACGCATTTATATTTCTGCATGGCCCGGGAGGTGTTTTCCCCCATGGTGGTTTTGCCGCAAATCAGCCGGAGCTTCCATTTTTCAATGGATTCGGCGCCCCATTTTTCAAAACGAATGCTGGAGGTGGGCATAAAGGATTTGAGGACCCATTTATCTCCCTCCCGGATAATAATGGGCCCGTTATGAATGAGAATACTGCCTTCCTCTGGCGTAAAAGGAAGGCTGTGCCCCTCATCAAAAATATAACGCTGAAGCTTGGAACGGCAGGTGAAGCAGGGGCCGGAGAGATATACCGTGTCGCCGATATGCAGTTTCGTGACATCCTCTTCCTTCAGGGGAGCAGTCAAATGATAACTTGCCATGATTCCTTCCTCCTTCAGCGGTCACCAAACCAATAGGCCCCGGGAAGGTCCCGGATTTGGTTGTCTTTATCAATTTGCATGGTCCCGCGCCGGGCCACCATGCAGTTGCAGGAGATTGCCACAACGATTCCGGCAATGTGGGTGTAGGCGTATTCCACATGGACGGCAAGGGCGGATGTGGAGCCTCCCGCACCGAGAATTCCGAAGCCTAGACCGTTGATCCCCTTGAGAAGCCGCTCTTCCATGGTCCGGATCCTGGGGTCGGAATGGTGGGAACCCACAAGTCGCAGGGTGGCAGCCTCCTTGGCCAGATTGGCGGCCACATTGGCAGTGCCGCCGATTCCCACACCGATCACGGAGGGCGGGCAGATTGCGCCGGCTCTGGCGGCGTCTGCAAAGGCGTCGATCACGAATTTTTCAATTCCGGGAGTCCCGTCTGCAAAGGCCACCACCTTCTGCCGAGTGCCGCCGAAGCACTCACTTCCGCCTCCCTTGGCGCAGTAAGTGATCTCCAGATTCTCGCCGGGAACAAAGCGATAGCTGAAATCGGGAATATTGGGGCCGACATTGTCACCGGGATCGTATCCGGAGAGCGGGTCCTTCATGGTTTTGCGGATATAACCTTCCCGGGTAGCTCTGCGCACGGCAGTCCGGATGGCCTCTTCCAGGGCCATATAGCCGCCCTCTAGGGCTGCTTCATTTCCTGCTTTGATGAAGAAGATCGGCCAACCCGTGTCGGCACAGGCGGGAAGCTCTTCCTGCTCTGCCAGCCGGATGCTTTCCAGGGTCTTTTGCAGACCTTCTTTGGCACCGGGATCTTCTTCCCGGGCGATTGCCTGCGCAAAAGCCTCCCCCACATCCGGCGCAATATTGGTGGAACCTTTTTTAATGGCCAAAAATGCGGCCTCTTCCATGGATTTGATACTTATCATGTCAAGCCTCCCAGCCTTCTAATTCCATCATCATGAGGGGCACATGCTGCTGAGCGCCATAGACATCCCGCTCTCCCAAGGCACCGGAGGCCAGGGGACGGAGGATCGTGGCCTTTACAGCCATCGCCTTGGGAAATTCCACGATGTCCACCACTTCTGCTTCTGTGATCTTGTAAAGTGCCGCAACGCTTTTGCGGTTCAAATAGTTCCGGGCGAGGAACTGTTCATAGTTCTTTTTATCCGTAAAGATAACATCCAGGGTCAGCTCAAAAGGTCCGGAGTTCTTGCTTCGGATAATAGCTGCCACATCCACGAGTCGTTTCATTTTTCCCTCCTTAAAGCCGGGAAAGTCCGGCGGCTTCCGTGTTTTCGGGGATCCCGTTCCTGATTTCATAAAGCATGGCCTTGAAGAGGTCCTCCGGGCGGTCATTTTCCAGCAGGCAGTATGCGGAGAAATTGTAAACCGCACCCATGTGAGCGTCTGACGGACTGAAGGGGAAGGCCAGATTTCCGGCAGTGGCAACACGGTTGGGATAACCGTAGTGAAGCATCATAGCTCTTGCTGCGCCGCAGACGGTGTCGGCGTGCTCCTGCGTATCTGCCACCACATCCAGAACGATGCCAACCTCCTTGGCTCCGGCGGGAATGCCCGGTTCCGGTTCCAAAGCTCCCATGACGCCGTCTCGGCCGTAAACGATGAAGTCCAGTTTATAATCAATGTTTTTGGCTTTGAAATTGTCTTCAGCCTGGGCCTTGACACCCTCCAGGATATTGTCCAGTTCTTTCAGGAAGAAGGGATCCCGGTTTCCGCAGATGGAAATGGTGCGGTAGCCCATGAGCTTGGTGCCTTCCAGCTTTACATTCTTTTTTGTCTGGGGGATAAATCTGGAACCGCGGACGCGGACTCTGCGTTCCGTTTCCTGGATGAATTCGCATGCGGAAAGGTCCAGGGTGCCGCCGGGACCGGGAAGCAGATAGGGGTTGGCCTTTTCATATAGGGTATGGGCGCAGACGGAGGTCACCGTGCATTTTCTGCCGGGGGCGCAGGGCTCCACGGCAAAGCTGTCCTCATAGAGGTATCCCATCATGACATCGGAGGCAGAGCCCGGGACTGCCGCAATGCAGGCACATTCCAGGATCTTGCCCAGGTGCGTCGCTAAAGCTTCGTCATAGCCAAGGCGGACCGCCGGAGCGGCGAAGGAGGAGGGGTCATATGCCCGGCCGCAGAGTACCACTTGGGCACCCTGATCCAAAGCGCGGATAATGGGCTCAATCCCCATTTGCGCGACCAGATGAACCGTGTCCAGAATGTCCTCTTTGCAGATTTCCGGAGCGCCGTCCAGGGATTTCACATTTCCCTTTTCAAACTCTTCCGCGATATAGTCCTTGTCCAGCTCAGAGGGAACGATAGCAACCTTGAAGCTATAGCCCTGTTCCCGGGCAATTTCATGAAGGACCTCCCGGTCACGCTCCAGATGGGGATTGGCGCCGCTGCCTCCGGCAGAGCCGATAACCAGGGGAATGTGAAGGTCCAGGGCTGCCTTCAGCAGGAGTTCCAGATCCCGTTTTGTGGAGCTTCGGCTGGTAAAGGGCTGGCCGCTGCCCAGATAGTAGGGGCCCGGATCTGTGGAGCCTGCGTCCACGGCAATCAAGTCCGGCTTTTTTGCGATTCCGATTTTGAAGGATTCCTCCGGAAAACCGTAACCCAGGATTCCGTTAGGGGAGAGGATCTTGAATTCTTTCAGCATCTTGACATTCTCCTATTCCTGCTTGCGCAATTCTGCAAACATTTCATTGATTTCTTTCAGGGTGCGCCGAACCAGGAGTTCACCGCCCTCATGCCCCACCACTCCGGAGGCGATAAAGCCGGAATAATGTCCGTGGATCTCTCCTTTTTCCGTGGGAAGGTAACCTTCTGTTCCGTTGGCAAGCTGAATGAGGAAGGTCTGCTCGCAGAGAGCCCGGGCTTTGATCTGGTTCGCATAGTCCAGATAGAGCTCAAAGGGGCTGCTGGCAAAGGCAACGGAGCCCATTCGGATCACATGGATCTCCGCGGGAATGGTGTCCACGGTCTCCTGAACCTGAAAACGCTTGATGATCCCCATGTAGGGCTGGAGCTTGGCGGCGTCGTTGAAGTCCACATCGCCGTCCTTATCCCGAAGATAATCCCGGATGACCTGCTTCGCCTCATTGTAATCCCGGATTGTGGTCCGCCGCAGGGGAAGATCGTAGGTGGAAACCCGGTGCTCAAAGGGAATCTCGGACTGCTTTTCGGATAAACCCTCCGCATAGGCTTCAAAGACGGCGTTTGCCACCCGCTTGCCGGCCTTACGCATTCCGGCAAGGTCAAACATGGAGGGGTCGGCTTTCCGTTTCGGGGGATCGTTCCGGATCAGATTGGGGTCGTTGACATCGCTTTCCGGCTGGACCCAGCGGACCAGATCCACAGGGCACTGGTCCCCCGCAGGACCGCAGACGGGAAGAACAAAGAAGTCTTCACCGAAGCGCTCCTTGATAAGCTTCCGGGCCTCTCCCCAGAAATCCGGTGAGACAAAGTGCCTGTGCTGCACGCATTGAGCAGGGCAGGGAAGGTTGATGAGAACGCCGGTGGCCTTCTCGCCGGAGAAGGTAAAGATCAGCTCCACGCCGGAATCGTTTCCGCCTTCCAACTCCGTAAAGACGGCGGTATTGGAATCACCCCACATCTGGGCGCTGTTGTCGGAATAGTCAACTCTTCTGCACATGCCCACACAGGCACGCTCAAAACTGTTGACGAAGGAGGCCTCCTCCCGCTTTGTCCAGGCGTCCAGGACGACTCGGGAAAGATTTGTGACGAGCAGCTCCAAAACCTCCTGGGGTGTGGCCACATCCGGCCTGTCCTTGGCATTTGCCTGGTCAATATATTTCTTGCCCTTAGGCAGCATGGATTCCAGAAGGGTTTTATTATCTGCGGAAAGGGAAACCACCCGATTTGCCCGCCTGGGGAAGCCGGGGCCCGTATGGGTATGGGTGGCGCAGAAGATCAGCTTCATCAGGTCAAGCCCCAAAGCCTCGGCGCCCATCTCCCGAAGGCGATTCCGGACATCCTCCACGATATTGTCTGCCACGCCCACAAGATCGCAGGAGCAGATCACCATCTGGTCTTCGCCTGCTTCCACAGCCATGGCCGTGGCCATGAGGGGCTTTTCCACATACTCGGAGATCCGCTCTGCAAACTGCCCGTAAAGGGATACCTTTTTCTCCGGCGTTATGCTGATTTCACTCCAACCGATTTTCATAAAATCCCCCCGCTGCTTTTTTTCATAATAATAGCAAATTTGGAAGAAAAAAGCGAGAGCAGTTTTCTGCTCTCGCTTCAGCGTGCAAAAAAAACCTTTTTGACACGCTGACGGACTGTTAAGAAAGGCACTGAGACAAGCAAAATGCGTCTGTCGGCGTATATGGATACGGTAAGACGCATATTTTGCGCAGTAAGTCAAAAACCTTGCGCAGCAAGCTTTTTCTGCCTTCATAATAGGAAAACGCTTTTCTCTTCTTGCCTTTTGGTACCCTGCTGCCGTTTGCTAAATAGAAGTAAGTCCCTTTTTGTTTTTTCGTTTTTGACGGTCAGGGACTTTATTGACAGTCTGTCCGTTTATTCCAGGATCAGATCCGAATTTTCTTTTGCGCTTGCGAAGCCGATGACGGCGGCGCAGGGGATCCCGTCCTGCAGCTCCCGCAGGCAGGCTTCCGCCTCCTTTTCGGGGAGGGCAAAGAGGAGTCCTCCTGAGGTTTGGGGATCATAGAAAATGTCCTGAAGGGCCCGGGAGATATTTCCCTTTACGGAAATGCCCTTTTCCGCAAAACTGCGGTTTCGGTAGGCTCCGGCGGGGATAAATCCCATTTCCGCAAATTCATAAGCCTCTTTGTGAAAGGGGACCCGATCGGCCAGAATATGGATGCTCACATCGCTTCCCTGAGCCATTTCATAGGAGTGCCCCAAAAGGGAAAAGCCGGTTACATCTGTGCAGCTGTGGACGGGGTACTTTACCATAATATCCCGGGCCTGTTTATTCAAAGTGGCCATTTGCCCGTATATTTCCTTCAGAACAGATTTCTCAACCAGCCCGGCCTTTGCAGCTGTTGTCAGGATCCCTATCCCCAAAGGCTTGGTCAGGATGAGAAGATCTCCTGCTTTGACTCCGCTGTTTGTGAGGACCCTCTTCGGGTCCGCAAAGCCGGTAACGGCAAGACCGTAGATAGGCTCTGAACCGTGGATGGTGTGCCCGCCGCAGATAATGGCTCCGGCCTCATAGGCTTTGCTGTAACCTCCGCGGAGAATTTCTCGGACGGTGGATTCATCCATCTGCTCCGTTACGCAGAGAATGTTCAGGGCAAGCTTGGCTTCGGCACCCATGGCATAGATATCACTTAGGGCGTTTGCCGCGGCGATTTGCCCATAGAGAAAGGGGTCATCCACAATGGGCGGGAAGAAATCCGTCGTCTGGACCAGAGCGCAGTCTTCGCTGACCTGATAAACTGCGGCATCGTCGCTTTTGTCATATCCCACCAGAAGCTTGGGGTCCTTGTGGGTGGGAAAGCCCTCCAGAAGCTGGGAAAGCGTTCCCGCGCCCACCTTAGCTCCGCAGCCGGCACAGCTTGCCAGCTTCGTCAGTTTGACATCTGTTTCCATTTTTAGTCCTCCGCACGGAAAAGAGGCAGATAGCCCTTCTCATTTACAGCTGCAATTTGCTCAATTTCGTCCCAATGAGCGCCTTCCGGGCTCGGATCGTCCGCGAAAAAGCGGACTGCCGTTCCGCAGGAAGAACTGAGGGAACGGGGAACAGGGATGAGCTCAGCGCTGAAATCGGCAGCTTTCAGAAGCTTATGAAAGCGTACGGCACCGAAGTGAGAGAAAAAAGTAGCGATATATTCGTTCATATTGACCATTCCTTGAGGATTCCATGTATCGGGATCTTGATCCCGGGGCTGTTGGCAGCTTTCATTTTCGGCTGATGATAAGGGTATATACCCCGGCTTCTTCCGCGATTTGGGCACAGTAGCCCTGATGCTCTGCGAAACGCAGAGCGTTTTCCTTAGAGGCGTGATTATCGACCAGCATTTCATAGCTGTCCTCTTTCGTTTTCATTGCCTGACGGAGCAGAATGAGGGGCTCCGGACAGGAAAGCCCCCTGGCATCGATTTTTGTCATTTTGAATTACCTCCCTTTCCGAAGCTGTTGATAACGCCGATGGCAGCCACGGCGGCGATCCCGATGATAACGGCGATCTTTCCGGCATTTGTGGGACCGGCAGCAGAGGAAGCCAATCCGAAATTATGGGAAAAAGCTGCGCCGGCTGCCAGACCGAGAACGGCGATGGCAGAATCGCTGCTGCCTTCTCCGGAGAGGACCAGCTGCCGGAGAGGACAGCCGCCCAGCAGGGTACAGCCGAAACCGACTAAAAGCATCCCCAAGGCATTCCATAAGCCATCCGTGTGGGCAATGTTCTGCCCTTCAAAAGCAAGCATAAAATAGCTGCTTTCCGTTGCCGCAGTGAGAATGAGGTTCGCGGCAAGGCAGCCCAGGAGAACACCGAAAAAACCGAAAAGGAGTCCCCACTCCCGGAAAAGAATACTGTCCCGGATACCGCCTACCATGCAGAAACGGGTCCGCTGAGCGAGAGCACCGACGGCAAGGCCTGCAGCCAGACTGATGAGAATGGGGGCATGTTTCGCTCCGGGGCCTGCGCCTGCTTCCGTGAAGAAAAGGAAAGAGCTTCCAAAAATCAAGAGGAGGAAGAGGACGATTTGCAGAAGGGGAAAAGCAGCTCCTTCTGATTTGGGTTGAGCATAGGTTCGGCCAAGGGAAAAGCCTTTATTGAGGAAAAAGATTCCCGCAAGAATACCGACAAAAAAGCCGAAAAGACCCAAGAGAGCATTTAAGTCGCCTCCGGCCAGACGAATGACCATCCGGAAAGGACAGCCCAGGAAGACCAGACAGCCAATCATGACAAAAAAGCCCAAAAGAAAGCGGGTCAGGGGAGCGCTGCCGCCTTTCGGCCGATATTCCCGAAAGAAAACGGCACAGAGAAAGCTGCCCAGTACGATGCCGATGATCTCCGGCCGCAGATATTGAACGGCTGCTGCCTTGTGAAGACCCAGAGCGCCGACGCTGTCCCGAATGAAGCAGGCAATGCAAAAGCCCATGTTCACGGGATTCCCGAGGAGAACCAGCAGAGAGGATAGGATGCCGATGGCCAGCCCGGCAAAAAAAGTTTTCCGATAATTGTTTGTGTTTTCCATGGAAAGCCCTCCTTTCACGGATAGTTCCATTTTATCCCTTAACTGCTGTTCATTCCAATATCAATTATTGATATTTTCAATAGGACGATTTATAATACTAATAATAAAAGCAGAACAAAAAATGGAGAACAGTCATGATTTATTTGGATAATGCGGCAAGTTCTTTTCCGAAAGCGCCCGGTGTTCCGGCAGCTATGGCGGAATTTTTAAGCTCCTGCGCCTGCAATATCAACCGGGGAAGCTACGGCAGAGCTTATGCAATGGAAGAGCTGGTATTTGACACCCGTCTTCGCCTTTGCAGACTCTTTGATGGGGAAGATCCCAAGAATGTGATTTTCACAAAGAATGTGACGGAGAGCCTGAATGTCCTGCTGAAGGGCTTGCTGAAAAGCGGAGATCATGTTCTTGTTTCTTCCCTGGAGCACAATGCGGTCATGCGCCCTTTGCGCCAGTTGGAAGCAGCGGGGGTCAGCTTCAGCAGAATTCCCTGTGATGAAGAGGGCAATCTCCTTTTGGAGAGCCTGGAATCCTTCCTTTGCCCCAACACAAAAGCAATCATTATGACCCATGCTTCCAATGTCTGCGGGACGCTGCTGCCCATTCGGAAAGTGGGGGCTTTTGCCAAGGCACATGGGCTGTATTTTATTTTGGATGCGGCTCAGACAGCAGGAGTTTTTCCGATTTCCATGAAGGAAGACGGTTTGGATGCCCTGGCCTTTACGGGACATAAGGGGCTTTTGGGGCCCCAGGGAATCGGCGGCTTTCTTCTGACTTCGGAGCTGGCGAAGGAGCTGACGCCCCTGCTGTCCGGGGGCACAGGCAGTCTCAGTCATACGGAGGAAATTCCGCCCTTCCTTCCGGATAAGTTTGAGCCGGGGACATTAAACCTGCCCGGAATTCTCGGCCTGCGGGAAGCCCTTTGCTTCCTGGAAAAAACAGGAATTGAGGCAATTCGGGAGCGGGAGCTTTCCCTCACAAATCTGCTTCTTTCCCTCCTTCTGCCCTTGGAGGAGGAAGGTCTTATTCGGATAACAGGCAGAAAGGATCTGGCAGATCGCTGCGGCGTTGTGTCCTTTTCCTGCCTGAAAAAGGATAATGCGGCCATTGCCGCAGAACTGGATCGCCGCTATGAAATTTTGGCCCGGGTGGGTCTTCACTGCGCTCCCGCAGCCCATAAAACCTTAGGAACTTATCCAGCGGGGACAGTTCGTTTTTCTGTGGGATATTTTACGGAAGAAGATGAGATCCGGAACGCCGCAGCCGCTTTGGAGCGTCTTCTGAGGGAGGAATCTTCATGGACCTGAAACAGCTTCGCTCCTTTGTTGCCGTCGCGCAGAGCGGCAGCTTCAGCCGCAGCGCAGAGGAACTCTATCTTTCCCAGCCCAGCATTTCCACCCATATCCGGAATCTGGAGGAGGAACTGGGCACGACCCTTTTGAACCGAAATGCAAAAAATGTGGAGCTGACGGAAAACGGCAAGAGGGTCTACGAATATGCCTGTTCCATTCTGGAGCTTCAGAAGCGGATGCTGGAAGAAGAGCGGAGAGAGATCCGTTTGGCTGCTTCCACAGTTCCCTCTGCCTATCTTCTTCCCCGGATGATAGCGGATTTTTCGGCCTCCCACCCTTCCTGTTCTTTTTCTTTGACGCAGAGCGACAGTGCCGGTGTGGCAAAGGGACTTTTGGAGCACCGCTATGACTTGGGTTTTACCGGGGCAGAGCTTGGGGAGCGGGAGCTAACCTTTACTCCGATTTGTCGGGACCGTATGGTCTTGATTGCCCCGTCAGAGGAAAGGTACCGCAGATTGCTCGGCAGGGAAGACGCGGTGGAAGAGCTATTATCCGCTCCCTTGATCCTTCGGGAAGAAGGGAGCGGCAGCGGCGGACACCTGGAGTTGCTTCTGAATAAGCTGGGAATTCCGAAAGATCATGCCCATGTTGCCGCTCGGGTAAATGACCATGAGGCCATACGGAACCTGGTCCGCTGCGGAATGGGCGTGGCCTGTATTTCGGAGCGGGCTTTGGAGCAAGCCGGAAAGGAACTCCTTGTCTTTCAGCTGCCGGAGGAGCTTGCCTGCCGCAGCCTCTATCTTTGCAGGCGCAGGAATTCAATAGCCTCCCCCCGGACAGAGGAATTTGCAGATTATGTCCTTTCATCTATCCGCAAATCGGATGGCAGACCGTAAAAAAACGGCGGACTCATGTCCGCCGTTTTCTTATCTGCAATTATTCGTTAAAGAAATCAAAAATAGAGAGGAGCTTCCGGTCTGCGTCCGGGTGGAACTGGGTGCCGAGAATATTCTCACCGACTTCAATGCCCTCAATGGTTCCGTCGGGGGCTGTGGCATTCACAAGGACACCGGGTGCGGGCTCTGCAACGGCAAAGCGGTGGAGGGAGGCGCCCATGATTTCCGTCTGGCCGACGAGCCGGTGGAGATGTGTTCCTTCCTTGATGAAGACGGTATGCTTGGTTGCGTCTTCATTTCCGCGGGGGAGAGTCCAGTTTTTGTGGCCTTCCACGCTCTTCAAAGCCGGGTTGGGAGCACCTTCCACATGCCAGAGATGATTCAGCGCATAATAGCTGGCAACAGTGCCCTTCCATTCAGCCTTTTCCGCTTCGGCTGCGTAGTAAAAATAGGTTTGAATGGTTTGGCAGCCCAGGCAGATGCCCAGGAGCTTTTTGCCGGTTTTGACGGCGTGCTCCACGACCTCCATCTGGTATTCCCAGATATTAGAGCCGCCCTGAATGATGAAGCAGTCGCAAAGGTCCAGAACGGAGCCTTGGATCTTCTTATCCACCGGCATGACGCCGATGGGATTCAGACCTGCATCCACGGCACGCTGGCCGTAAGTATTGGTCAGGAAATATTTGTCCGCATAGACATTATCGGTATTAAAGGGATCGGAGAAGGGGACAATGCCCACAATCTTTTTGCTCATATCGGAGACCTCCTCTGCCAGCTTGTCTTTTCTGCATTATAATCTTCTTTTTAGGAGAAAACAAGGGAAAAGTTTTAATTGCCCGGGAGAGGATTTTTGCTTGACGGGAGAAAGGTCAGATACTACAATCTAGGAAAGACATTTGAAAGAGGTGAGCTGCTTGCAGGTGGTCGGGATCCTATGTGAATATAATCCTTTTCATAAGGGGCATCAGAAGCAGTTTGCCCAGATTCGGGAAATCATGGGAGAAGAGACGCTGATTCTCTGCCTCATGAGCGGGAATTTTGTCCAAAGGGGTCAGCCTGCTATCTATCCAAAGGAGATTCGGGCCAGGGCTGCTCTGGCATCCGGCGCGGATTTGGTGCTGGAGCTTCCTGTGAATTTTGCTCTTTCCTCTGCAGAGGGCTTTGCTTCCGGCGGTGTGGCCATTTTTGAGCGTCTGGGTGTCTGCAATGCTCTGGCCTTCGGCTGTGAGGATCCGGAACTGCTCTCCGAGAATATGCCCCTTCTATTATCCAATGATTATCAGGAGTCTCTTCATGCAGCCATCCGGGAAGGAAAATCCTATGCTGCTGCGGCGAAAATCGCTCTGGAAAAGCTGGGAGGGGACGGCAGTCTCCTTTCCAAGCCCAACAATATTCTGGCTGTGGAGTATTGCAAAGCCCTGGCAGCGCAGGGCTCTTCCATCAAACCCCTGGCTTTAAAACGGGATGGAGACTATCATAGGGAAGAAAGTATCGAGAACCCCTCGGCAGAATACCTCCGGGCTTCGGAGGATTGGGAAGGCTTTGTTCCGGAAGAGGCCCTGGCACTCTACCGTGGGCAGGCCAAATACAGACTGGAATATGGAGAGCGGGCCATGCTCTCCCGCCTTCGCCTGCTGACGAAGGAAGATACGGAAAAGCTCCCCTATGCTTCTGAAGGCCTTTGGAATAAGCTCCTGCGGGCGATTCGGGAAGGGAAAGACCTGAACGGAATTATGGAGGCGGCAAAATCCAAAAGGTATCCCTACACCCGTCTCAGCCGCATGCTTCTCCTGGCCTGCTTGGGGCTCCGGGCAGAGGATATGAAAAAGGAAGCGGAGTTTGTCCGGGTTTTGGCTTTCAGCGAGAAAGCCAGACCCCTTCTCCGCAAGCTTTCGGATGAAGGCAGGCTGCCGCTTTTGCATTTGGGCCAGGCCTATGAAAAAGACGCTTCGGATTACTTCTATCCTCTTTTCCGGGAGGGAACAGTATGAAAAAAACATGGAAAGAGTCCTATTTCTCCATGCTGGCGGCCATGCTGATCTTTGGCACGATCCCTGTTTTCCGGCGGAATCTGCCCCTTTCGTCAGCCACCCTTGCCTGCGTCCGGGGAATATTGGGAGCGGCGATCCTTTCGGCAATTCGCCTCTGTTCGGGGAAGCCCCTTTTCAGAGAAATTCCGGGAAAGTCCCTTTGGCAGTTGGCCTTGATCGGCGCCATGATGGGAATCAACTGGATGCTCCTTTTTGAAGCCTATAATTATACATCGGTCGCCACAGCCACACTCTGCTATTACATGGAGCCGACCCTGCTGATTCTTTTTTCCGTGCTTCTTTTTGGGGAAAAATTGACCCCCAAAAAGTCGCTTTCTGCCCTGCTTTCGCTCTTCGGGATGGTATTGGTTTCCGGCATCCTCGGCGGAGCTTCTGCCGGGCCGGATAATTGGAAGGGAATTCTTCTGGGTCTCGCCTCTGCCCTTTTATATACTTTTGTGGTCCTTCTCAACAAAAGGGTCAAGCTGGAGGACGATTACGCGAGGACGGTCATCCAGCTCTGCGCTGCGGCGCTTGTGCTTCTTCCGGGCGTGCTTTTGAAGGAAGACCTCAGCACGCTTAAAATGCCTCCGGAGAGTATTCTTCTCCTTCTTGTTCTGGGCTTTGTCCATACGGGCATTGCCTATGTGATGTATTTTGCGTCCTTAAAAAAACTCCCATCCCAGTCTGTAGCGATTCTGAGCTATGTGGACCCGGTTTCGGCCCTCTTCTTTGCGGCGATTTTCCTGAAGGAGCGTCTGACCCTTGCCGGCATTTTGGGAGCGGCCCTGATTATCGGAGCGGCACTTTTCAGCGAACTCTCTCCCAAGAGGAAAGAAAAGACTTGACTTTTTGCATCAGTTAGCGTATGCTAACTGGGAGAAAAGGATGCGCGGGGGTAGAGAATGAGCACTTTTTGGTGGGTAGTAGTCATAACAGCAATTGCCGGCGTGGGCGGAACCGGTCTTGGCGGACTTGTCGGTGCGGTTCTCAGGAGGGATTCCTCCAAAATCGTCAGCTTGCTGTTGGCTTTTGCCGGCGGTGTTATGATGGCGGTCGTTTGTTTTGACCTTGTTCCGGAAGCTTTCAGTCCGGAGGGGTCCGGCGGAGAAATGCCCCTCTATTTGGTCATCTGCGGCGTCATCATCGGGTATTCGGTCATCTATCTTCTGAACTATATCATCGATAAAAAGACAAATCCGGAGATCCAGCATATTGACTCCAGCCACCCCCAGACAGCAGATGACTTGGATGAGCTGATCCATGCGGACCATTACATTGCCCATGCCAACAGCAAGAAAAGAGCCAATTATGATCTTTTCATTGCCGGAATCGTTATGGCCTTTGCCATTGCTCTGCATAATATGCCGGAGGGCATGGTCATCGGCGCTTCCTATGCAGGGGATGCCGGAGATTTGCTGGGCGGAGCCGGTTTTCTGGTCGCCATTGTGATCGGCCTGCATAATATCCCCGAGGGCATGTCTGTTTCCGTGCCTTTGATTTCCGGAGGCATGAATAAATGGAAGGCAATAGGGATCACGGCTCTTTCCGGAGTTCCCACCATTATCGGTGCCATGCTGGGCTATTCATTGGGCTTGCTCAGTCCGATATGGCTCTCGCTTTCTTTGAGCTTTGCCGGCGGCGCCATGCTTTATGTGGTATTTGGCGAGCTCCTTCCGGAAGCTTTCCTGATGTGGAAGTCCAAGCTTCCCGGCGCCTTTGCCCTGCTGGGGACTTTGGTGGGCGTTATTCTCGTGCATATATAATTTGATATATAAAAAACGGGAAGGCTTTAGGGATAGCCGGATAAGGAGAGAGGTGCAGGCAGAATCCACGTTTTGGAGCGAAGGCGTATATAGATACGCTGAGTGACAAAGCGCGTATAGGCAAAAAACATCAAAAATATCTTGCAAAGCAAGACCTTGTTCTCATAAAAAGCAAACCCGGGATAGAACACTTTAATTCTATCCCGGGTATATTTATTCGTTTTTTGCCGTTCCGGCAAGAAAAAATCCTTATATGGCTGTCCCGTTGGCCTTCCCGTTTTATTACGGTAAGGATCATTTTCCGTAATGCTGATATAGGTAATCGACAGCCTCAAGATAACCCCGGAGTCCATGACCCCGAATCCCGGCCACGCAGGCAGACCCGGTAACAGAGACATGACGGAAGGTTTCCCGATTGTCCACATCGCTGACGTGGACTTCAACAGCAGGGATGCCAACAGCTTTCAAAGCATCGTGTATGGCAACAGAAGTGTGGGTATAGGCAGCGGGATTGATGACGATGCCGTCAATTTTTTGATATGCTTCCTGAATTCGGTCAACCAGAGCACCCTCATGATTGGACTGATAGAACTCAACGGCAATGTCCAGAGAATCACATTTTTCCTGAATCATGCGGCAAAGGTCGGCATAGCTCTCATGCCCGTATATATCCGGCTCCCGAATGCCGAGAAAGTTCATGTTGGGACCGTTAAGAATGAGAATCTTCATAAAATTGCCTCCAAAAGTTTTTCTGTAAGGGCAGGGTCAATTGGCTTGCGGCAGAAAAGCGCTGCGCTGAGCCGGGCCTGTTCCGCCAGCATGCGGAGCCCGTTATATCCGGGAATTCCCAGCGCTTCTGCCTCCTGAATAAGGGCAGTTTTGGCAGGGTTATAGATAATGTCATATACTGCCAGAAGCTTGGGAAATGCGGTCAGAGAGAGGGGAGCGTCGCCTGTATTCGGGTACATGCCGACAGGGGTGGTGTTTACGATGATTTCCGCATCCCTGTGCTTTTGCAGATTTTGGTAATTATTCTCGCCGGAACGGGAAATAACGGTCAGGTCCGTGACACCCAGACGCCGGAGGCCGTACTGCACGGCAAGAGAACTGCCCCCGGAGCCGAGGACCAAAACCTTCTTTCCGGCAGGGGAAATCCGGGAAGCTTCCAGAAGATCCACAAAACCGGCCCAATCCGTATTGTCCCCGAAGAGGGAGCCGTCCTCCCGTTTGGTGACCACATTGACGCTTCCGATGGCTTCTGCCGCAGGAGAGATCCCCCGCAGGAAGGGGAGAACCGCCTTTTTGTAGGGAACGGTTACATTGATCCCGTCAAAATCCCGCATTTCCATAAACTGCGGCAGATCTTCTTCTGCGATTTCAAAGAGGCTGTAGCTGTAATCTCCGAGAAGCCCGTGGAGACGGGGGGAATAGCTGTGGGTCAGGCTTTTGCCCAATAGTCCGCAGCGAAGACCTTTTCCACGGGGATGCGCTTCGGAAAAGCGCAAATCCTCCTGATAGGAAGAACTCAGGTCAAAAAGGGCTTTACAGAGTTTTTCTGCATAGATATCCAAAGGGGGTGAGAAATTGCCTCGGGTATCCGAAAGCTTTTGCGCTTCCCGCAGAGGGTCCCGGACGGGGAGCCCATGGGCTTCCTTCCAGGCGGCGATTTCCGCGCTGGCTTCCATGCGCTCCCGGAAGGCCGCAAAGAGTTGCCTGTCAGCTCGGTCAATGTTTTTTCTTGCTTCTTCCAGTGTCATAGGTCAGTCCTTAAAAAACTTGTCTTTTTCCGCGTCCAGCATGGCATCCAATATGGCGATGGCAGCAGCCGCCTCTGCGCAGGGCAGGGCCCGCGGCACAATGCAGGGGTCATGCCTGCCCTTGACGGAGAGTTCGCTTTCCGTGAGGGTGGAAAGGCACAGCGTTTCCTGCCTGCATGCAATGGAAGGGGTGGGTTTTATTGCCAAACGGAAGCAGATGGGCATGCCGTTTGTGATTCCTCCCAGAATACCTCCTGCGTGATTTGTTTTTGTAAGGATCCGGCCGTCTTCATAATAATAGGCGTCGTTGTTTTCACTGCCCCGGAGGGATGCAGACTCAAAACCGCTGCCGAATTCCAAACCCTTCACGGCGGGAATTCCGAAGAGAACCTGCGAAAGACGGTTTTCCATGCCGTCAAAAATGGGATTTCCCAAGCCCGCAGCAGCGCCGGTGATCTCGCAGGAAAGGATCCCGCCCAGAGAATCGCCCAGATTCCGGGCCTTCTCTATGGCTTGCCGGATTTCTTCCGAGAAGAGAGCCCCTTTGGCTGCTGTATTGGCGATCCCGCCGATAGATTCGATTTTGGAGGAGATCCGGATCCCTTTCTTTTCAAGGGCCTGTATGCAGATCCCTCCCGCAATGCAGAGAGGAGCTGTCAGACGGCCGGAAAAATGTCCGCCGCCGGGCAAAACACCGATCTTTCCGTATTTTGAAAATGCGCTGTAATCCGCATGACCGGGCCGGGGAATATCTTCATAGGGGGTGTAGTCTTCGGAATGGGCATCCTGATTCCGAATAATGGCTGTAATGGGACTTCCGCAGGTTACATCACCCCGCAGACCGCTGAGAAATTCGGGAAGATCCGTTTCCTTCCGTCCGCTTTGAAGGCTTCCTCCGGGGGCTCTGCGGGCAAGAAATGCCTGTAAAGCTTCCATGTCCAGGTGAAGCCCGGCCGGGAATCCGTCCAGGGTCATACAGATCGCGGCTCCGTGGGATTCACCGAAAAGGGTCACTCTTAAACTGTTTCCAAAACTGCTGCTCATAACTTATTCCTTTCGGAGGGATGAAAGATCCTCCCAGAACCCCGGATGGGACTTGGCCACACATTCCGGGTCATCAATTTGCACAGGTTGGCGGGAGATCAAACTGCAGAGAGCTGCAGCCATGGCAATTCGGTGATCGCCGCAGCAATCGGCAGTTCCGCCGGCGAGAGATCCGGTCCCATGGATGAGGAGGGAATCTTCCCAGATTTCCGCATTTCCGCCCAGGTCCGTAATGAGCTGCTGCAAGGCCATAAGGCGATCGGATTCCTTTCCGCGGAGTTTTCCGCAGCCGGTGAAGAGGGAAGTTCCCTTTGCGCCTGCGGCCAGAGCCGCCAGAACGGGGGCAAGATCCGGTGTATCTGCGAGGCTTGCCCGTATGGGGTGAAGGGGGAAGGATAAACGCTCGGATAGGATCCCGTTGTCACTGCAGCTTATTTTTGCACCCATAGCAGAGAGATAATCAAGTATTGCGCTGTCCCCTTGGAGAGAATCGGGGTTCAGGCCGCAGATAGATACCGAACCGCTCAAGGCGCCGGCCGCAAGGAAGACTGCTGCGTCAGACCAATCCCCTTCCGGGGAGTACACTCCTTCAAGGTGATAGCGCTGGCCTCCGGGGATTTCATAATATCCTTCTCCTGCATGGATCCGGATTCCGGCTTCTTCTAATGTAGCCAGGGTCATCCTTGCGTAGGGGGAAGATGTCAAGGGGCTGCTCAGGCGGACGGTGCTGTTTCCGGGAAGGAGGGGGAGAGAAAAAAGCAGACCGGAAAGAAACTGGGAGGAAATATCCCCGGGAATGTAGTATTCTCCGGCAGTCAGTCTGCCATGGCAATAATAAGAGGCTCCTTCCTTTTGAATAGCCATTCCATGGCTTCTGAGGGCTTCCAGATAGGCATCCATGGGCCTCTCCGGGAGGCGGCCGGACATGCGTATTTCTCCGGAAATATTCAAAGCGCCCAGTAGAGGAAGAAGAAAACGCAAGCTGCTGCCGCTCTCTCCGCAGGGCAGAATAGCCTCTTCCGGAGGAGCCTGAATAGGAGAAACGCTTATCCGGGAAGAAGTTCTGGTTATTCCGGCCCCCATGGCCTTCAGGCAGGCAATCGTTGCTTCAATATCCCGGGAAGGCAAATCGCAGAGGATTGCAGATTCCTTTTGGCTCAGTGCAGCGCAGATAAGAAGCCGGTGGAGATGGGATTTGGAGGGAATGGCGCAAAGAGATCCGGAGAGTTCATGAATATTCAGGATCAACGCATGCAGCCTCCCTTTTTATGGAATAACGCAATTTCTCCCGCGAGAATAAAGTGCGGGTGATTTCTTCCGCCGATGTCACCATTATAGCGGGAATCCGGCCATAATTCAAGCAAACAGAATGATTCCAAAATCGGAAATAATGCGATTTTTCCTTATTATTCTTTGACAGCGGCATTTTTTTTTGATATGATATACAAAATCCGCTTCAGGAGAGAAAGGATATTACTATGGAAGAGAAGAAGCGTGCCCAATGGGGCACCATGCTGGGCTTTATTTTGGCAGCTGCCGGTTCAGCGGTTGGCCTCGGCAATATTTGGAAATTTCCGGGAAGAGCATTTGAAGGCGGCGGCGGAGCCTATATCATCATTTATATCGCCATCGTTCTTCTGATTGGTATTCCCGTTATGACAACGGAATTGTCTATCGGCCGGATGGGTCAGGCAAATGCCATGACCAGCTTTAAAAAGCTGGATAAGCGTTTTACCTGGGTCGGCTGGCTTGCCGTGATCATTCCCTTTATTATCACTGCTTACTATGCGCATGTAGGCGGTTGGGTTCTCCGTTATGTTGTCAGCTACCTCACGGAGTCGGCTGCCGTGTATGCGGATCCTCAGGGCTATTTCTACGGTTTGCTCGGATATAATGCTGCCGACGGAAGCACATTCTTCCCCTGGATCGCACTGGCCTTTGCAGCCGCATTTTTGCTGATCAATGCTGTTGTTATTATCAAGGGTGTGGAGAACGGTATTGAGCGCTTCAATAAAATCGGCATGCCCGCTCTCTTTATTATGATGATCCTCCTTTTGGGCCGGGCCATTACTCTGGAAGGTTCTGCAAGCGGGCTCAAGTATCTCTTCTCTGCCGATTGGAGTAAGGTCACCTTCTCCACTTTCCTCTCTGCTCTGGGCCAGGCGTTTTACTCGCTGAGCTTGGGCATGGGCATTATGATCACCTATGGTTCCTACCTCAAGCGGGATGAAAACATTTCAAAGAACGCGGTCATCATTTCTTCCTGTGATACTCTGGTTGCCATTCTGGCTGCCTTTATTATCATTCCTGCCTGCTTTGCCACAATGGGCGCGGATAATATCGGAAAGGGCGCAGGCTTTGCCTTTATTTCCTTGGCGGGCGTATTTGAAAACCTGCCTGCCGGCATGGTTTTTGGCGTTGTCTTCTATTTGCTGCTTCTTTTTGCAGCTCTGACTTCCTGCATTTCCTTGATCGAGGTCATGGTTGCGTACCTTACGGAATTCTTCGGCTGGAACCGGAAAAAGGCTACGATCGGTCTTTGCATTGTCCTCTTCCTGTTTGGCTGCCTGTACACTGTCTCCCAGGCTTCAATAGATATCCGCGGAATTTGGTTTGATTTTGCCAATGGCGTGACCTTCCCGCTCTTCTGCGATTTCCTGGAATTCCTGACGGACCGTCTTTTGATTCCCGTCTGTGCCTTGGGCATCTCCATTTATGCCGGCTGGTTCTGCAAACCCCGGACGATTATCGAAGAAGTTCGGGGCGGCAATTCCAGGTTTACATGGGCTAAGCTTTATTCGTTCCTGATCCGTTACCTGGTTCCCGCTGCCATTATTGTTATTCTCGTCGTTTCCTTTGCAACCGGTACTACACTTAGCTGATATCATTTTTCAGGGGCCGTTTCGGTCCCTGATTTTTTGCTTTTTTCATTTTTCGGGTCCTGATAGCTTTACCTGATCGGAAAGGGAGAAATCTACATGTCTTATTTGAAAGAAAATATCGGAAAATTGGGCTTTGGCATGATGCGATTGCCCCGCAAAGATGGGGAAATCGATATAGAAGAGACCAAACGCCTGGTGGATCGCTATTTGGAGGCGGGCTGCAATTATTTTGACACAGCCTGGGCCTATAACGGCAGCGAAGAGGCAGTAAGAAAGGCCCTGGTGGAGCGCTATCCCCGGGAATCCTACTTTTTGGCAACTAAGCTGGCGGCCTGGTCCGGCTGCAGCACGAAGGAAGAGGCCGAGGCCCAGCTCGCCACATCCCTTGAAAGAACAGGAGCGGGCTATTTTGATTTTTACCTTCTCCACAATTTGGGAAAGGGCCGCACGGAGGCCTATGACCGTTTTGACATCTGGGATTTTGTCCGGAAAAAGAAAGAGGAAGGAATCCTGCGTCATGTGGGCATCTCTGCGCACACAAGCCCGGAGGATCTGGACCGCATTCTGGAGCTGCATCCGGAAATTGAGTTTGTCCAGCTTCAGGTGAACTATGCGGATTGGGAAAACCCTTCTATTCAGTCCCGGGCTTGCTATGAAACGGCAAAGGCCCACGGAAAGAGTGTTATTATCATGGAGCCCGTAAAGGGCGGCATGCTGGCAGACCCCCATGAATCCGTGAAGGCGGTCCTGAAGGAAGCCCATCCGGATTGGACACCGGCCTCCTGGGCCATCCGTTTTGCAGCAAGCCTGGAGGGAGTCATTACGGTGCTTTCCGGCATGAGCAGCATGGAACAGCTGGAGGATAATCTTGCCACGCTCAAGGGCTTCCACGGCCTCACAGGAGAGGAATATGAGGTTATTGAAGAAGCCAGGGCCGCTATTGACCGGGTCCCCATTATAGCCTGCACCCGCTGTGATTATTGTGCCAAGGTGTGCCCGGCGGATATCGGTATTTCCGCACTGTTCCGGGCCGAGAATGAGATGATCACCTTCAATCATTTGGGGCAGGCAAAGTTCCATCTTTCCATGTCCCTGAAGGAAAAGAAACCGGCATCGGCCTGCCTGGGCTGCGGATCCTGTGAAGAGGTCTGCCCCCAGCATCTTCCCATCCGGGAGCTGCTGAAGCAGACGGCAGAACACTTCGGCTGATAAGTGGGGCTGTTTGTTTTATTAGTCCTTTTTTCAATAGGAAAAAGCAGGGAATTCTGTGAAATGTGTAACAGAATTCCCTGCTTCTGCTATTCAAGCACTTTTCAGGTTTTTGTATAACTCAAAATTTTTTATCCTTTGCGGTTCCTGCTGGATTACAAATAAACGGTCATTTTTGGATCATAATTATCTCTTGATCCATTATTAG
>JAZUFG010000084.1:0-5030 GCA_045640565.1 Oscillospiraceae bacterium
GGCTACGCCACCGCAAGACAAAACGGCTGGATGTCGGCAAACGATATTCGTGAGCTGGAAAACCTTGACCTGATCCCCGATTCCGAGGGTGGAAATCTCTATCTGGTCAACGGGAATATGCTTCCGCTTTTGAGTATCGCATCCGGCAATTTCTATACCGCCCAGCCTCAATCAAACGGAAAGGAGGACGATTCCGATGAAGAAGTTCTGGAAGTGGAAGAATCAGGCACAAACGGAGACAGCTCCGGCTCAGCGCACCCTGTTCCTGAACGGGACAATCGCAGAGGAAAGCTGGTTTGACGATGACGTCACCCCGCAGCTTTTCAAGGATGAACTGAACGGCGGTGACGGTGACATTACTGTCTGGATCAATTCACCCGGCGGCGACTGCGTTGCGGCGGCACAAATCTACAATATGCTGATGGACTACAAAGGCAGCGCCACGGTCAAAATTGACGGCATACCTACAGCCTTTCCAACAGCTATATTGATTCCTTTGGTCATCCACTTTATGATGAAGAGGAACAGAAACCTGAACCTGCTCCGGAACCCACGCCGACTGTCAAGGGCATCGATGTTTCCAAGTGGCAGGGAGAAATCGACTGGCCAAAGGTAAAAGCGGACGGTGTGAAGTTTGCCATGATCCGGCTCGGCTACGGCTCCGCTGACGGAAACGCCTGTGGGCTGGATTCGTATTTCGAGCGGAACGTGCAGAACGCTCTGAAAGCCGGAATCGACATCGGCTGCTATTTCTATTCCTACGCCACCTCTGTGGAAGCGGCAAAGAAGGAAGCCGAATATGTCGTGGGTGTACTTCAGAAATACAATGGCGTTTTCACTTACCCCGTGGTTTACGATTTGGAGGACAAGACCCAGCAGAACCTCGGAAAGACTGTGCTGACCGATATGGCCATTGCTTTCGGTGACATCATCGAAAAGGCTGGCTTTTACTTCTCTCTGTACAGCAATCTCAACTGGCTGAAAAATTATCTGGAAGATTCCAGACTTAAGCGGTTTGACCGTTGGCTTGCACAGTGGGCAGCTGCACCAACCTATGACGGCGATTTCGGCATCTGGCAGTCCTCATCCACCGGCAGCGTTGCCGGTATCAGCGGGAATGTCGATACGGACATCGCATACAAGGATTACCCCAAAATCATCCGTGAAGCGAAGCTCAACGGATTCACGGGGACTGAGGACAAGCCGGATGTACCGGCGCAGCCCGCTCCCGCATTCAAGAAAGGCGATCTCGTAAGAATCACCGGCACGAAGTATTACAGCGGAAAGAACATCCCCGGCTGGGTGAAGGAACTCAACTGGGTCATTCATTCCATCAGCGGTGACAGAGCCGTTATCGACAAGGACGAAAGCGGAAAGCACGGTATCATGTCGCCAGTGAATGTTACCGACCTCGCTCTTGTAACCGGCACGGCTGAAAAGCCCGAAACCGCTGTAACCTACACGACCTATACGGTTGTGCGCGGGGATTGCCTTTGGAACATTGCGAAGAAGTTCCTCGGCTCCGGCGCACGGTACACGGAAATCAAGACACTGAATGGTTTGATGTATGATACCATCTATGTCGGACAGGTTCTGAAGATCCCCAAGTAACATTATACACCCATTTTGCCCTCTGCGGATAGAAATATCTGTGGAGGGCTTTGTTTTTTGCCCAAAATTCGGAATCCGCCGAAATCTGGCTGCATAGCTGTCAGAAGGGATAACCCTTCAACGAAACGGAGGGCAACTCAATGACAGATTTGCAGAAAGACAGAAGCGGAGGTAACACCAAAAGTACTCCTTCCCGAGTATCCGAAATGCAGATTGGAAACACGCTGTTTACGATTATTTCAGTACAGAGTGATTCTGCACGAGAAAGCGCCTATGATAAAGTCAGGAAGCTAATACTCGACCACGCCTCTGACGTAGCAGAAAATGTATCAGAAAGTTCAAGGATATAAGCCCGATATGACTTGCTATTTTCCCGATAATATGGATCATATATAGTACCGTTTGAAGGCTGTCGGGAAGGAGGAATTTTCATGAATAGAACAATAAACTACAGACAGTCTTCTGCTATTGCAGATGGTAAGATAACTGCACTATACTGTCGCCTCTCGCGTGACGATGACCTTCAAGGGGATAGCAACAGCATCATAAACCAGAAGGCGATCCTCAAGAAATACGCTGATGACAACGGTTTCGAGAACACGGCTTATTTCGTGGACGACGGTTATTCCGGCACTAATTTTAACAGACCGGATTGGCAGAAACTCGCTGCTCTCATTGATGAGGGCAGGGTTGGAACGCTCATCGTAAAGGATATGAGCCGTCTCGGGCGTGATTATCTGCAAGTCGGAATGTACACGGAAATGGTCTTTCCAAACGCTGATGTCCGCTTCATAGCCATCAACAACGGTGTGGACAGCGCAAACCAGGTTGACAACGACATGACGCCGTTCATCAACATTTTCAACGAGTTTTATGCGAAAGACACCAGCAAGAAGGTCAAGGCAGTATTCCGTGCCAAAGGGAACTCTGGGAAACCGCTGACCACAAATCCACCTTACGGATACCTCAAAGATCCCAACGATAAGAATCACTGGATTGTCGATGAGGAAGCCGCCGAGGTAGTCAAAGAAATATTCAGAATGTGCGTTTCGGGAAAAGGTCCGTCGCAAATTTCCAAAGAACTGATTCGGCGCGGGATACCTACTCCGGCAGAGCATTACAAGGCTATTGGAGTCACGGCTCCCGCCAAGCTTGCGGAACAGCCCGGATTCTGGCAGCAGCGCACCATTGCGGATATACTCATCAAGCCGGAATACCTCGGTCATACTGTCAACTTCCGAACGAGAAAGAAGTCTTTCAAGTGCAAGAAGACCGTATGGAACGATCCCTCCGAGTGGGCGGTGTTCGAGGGGACTCATGAGGCAATTATCGACCAGGAAACCTTTGATATTGTTCAGCGCATCCGTGACGGCAGGAGAAGGCTTACCCCGATGGGTGAAATGCCGGTGCTTTCAGGGATGCTCTTCTGCGCCGACTGCGGAGCAAAGCTTTATCAGGTCAGGGCGAGAGGATGGACGCATGAACAGGAACATTTTGTCTGTGCTACCTACCGCAAGATCAAGGGCGGGTGTACTTCGCACCAAATCCACAATGTTCAGGTCGAAGAAATACTGCTTCATGAAATAAGACGAGTTACCGCTTACGCCCGTGAGCATGAGGACGAATTCGTTCAAATGGTCACGAAGCAAAATGAAAAAGAACTCAACCGCCAGCTCCGCGACAGCCATAAAGAGCTGGAACAGGCAATGGCGCGAATTGCAAAACTCGACACCATTGTTCAAAGGCTTTATGAGGACAACCTCGACGGCAAGATTTCCGATGAACGGTTCAGCCGGATGTCTGCAACCTATGAGGCAGAACAGAGCCAGCTTGAGCAAAGGGTTACGGAATTGCAAGAGTTCGTTGATGCGGCAAAGGAACAACGACTGAATGTGGATTCTTTCATCAAACTGGTGAAGACCTACACGGAAATCCCAGAACTGACAGCGGAACTGATCCGCTCCTTCGTGGAAAAAATCGAGGTTTTTCAGCCGGAGAAGGTTCCCGGAACACGGACAAAGAAGCAAACCATCTGCATCCATTGGAATTACATCGGGGTACTTGATATACCCGAAGAAAAAAGAGAAACGGCATAGCCTACATTTCTGTAAGCTGTGCCGTTCCCTTTAGGGATAAAAAATCCCTAAGTGAAGTCCCCTAAAGTGCTTCCTTTTTTTGTTTATTGTGCTATAATCGTCCTATAGAAAGAGAATTTTTTTGTGAATTCCAATCAATAGGAGGATTTTGCTATGTCTATAGATCTTTTACAGGAAAAAATCCGCAAAACAAAGTCTCCCATCATGGTGGGTCTGGATCCCACGGAGGATTTGATTCCCCTCCATATTTTGAGTGATGCTTTTGCAGAGCATGGCCAGACTCCGGAAGCTCTTGCAGCAGCCTATCTGCGCTTTTGCAGGGAACTGCTGGATGAACTGAAGGAAATCGTTCCCGCAGTGAAGATTCAAACCGGCTGCTTTGAGCTCTTGGGTGCTCCCGGCGTTGCGGCAATGCAGGCTGTGGCTGACTATGCCCGTTCTTTGGATTACTATGTCATGCTGGACTCCCTGCGTTCAGACGCCCCGCATATTTCGGAACTCTATGCCAAAATGGTTTTCGGGGGCTTTTCTGTTGGCAGCGCATATTATGAGCCTTATTGCTGTGATGCAGTGACTGTTAACGGCTATTTGGGAAGTGAGTCCGTCCAGCCCTATTTGCCCTACTGCAGGAACAGCAAGAAGAATGTCTTCCTGATGGTCAAGAGTTCAAACCGCAGCGGCAGGGAATTGCAGGATCTCGCTTCCGGAGACCGAACGGTCCATACCGCAATGGCCGATTTGATTATGCGCTGGAGTGCAGGGCTTTACGGCAAATACGGTTATTCGGAGATCGGCGCGATCATGGGTGCGAATGATGCGCATTCTCTGGAGGAGATCCGAAAGAAGTATGATAGGATTTTTATTCTTCTTGTTGGCTACGGCGCCCAGGGCGGAACGGCAAAGCCCGCGTCAGCTGCCTTTGATTCTTTAGGTCACGGTGCCATCGTTGCTGCTTCCCGCAGCATCATCGGCGCTTGGAAGCAGGCAGACAGTGATGGCAGCGATTATTGCTCCCTGGCCCGGGAGGCTGCACTCAAAATGAAAAAGGATATTTCCCGCTATGTGACGGTAATATAACTCAAATTGCGTCAAAACGGCAGCGAGTTCCCAATGTGGCCTCGCTGCCGTTTTTCATCTTTTTCCATCTTTTGAAAATCCGAAAATCCATCTCGTAGGGGCAAACTGTGCTCGCCCGAAAAGCCCCCCCTGGCAGTCCGTATTTTCAGTAGGGGCCAGCATTGCTGGCCCGCGTCCCTCGTCCCCGCCACAGCGGAATAGCCTCCACCTGGCAGGCCGAAGGTCGGAAGGGTAGTGGAGGGAAGC
>JAZUFG010000085.1:0-17601 GCA_045640565.1 Oscillospiraceae bacterium
GGAAGGAAATGGGCTGCACGATTGAATCGCCCTATATGACCATGGCTCTTGTTCCTCTGGCCTGCCTGCCCGAACTGAGACTCACCAACAGAGGTCTGGTGGACTGCCGGACATTCAGCTTTGTGGATCTCTTCTGCTGAAAATGAAAAAAATCAGGGTGCCCGATGGGTACCCTGATTTCTTTATGCTCTTTTCCCGGCTTTTATTTCCCGCCGAAAAGGGAGCGGAACTTCTCCCGGAAGAAATTGCTTTCGCCCGCTTCCGTCCCGGCGCTGCCGTTGACTACCACCACGATTCCGCCAACATACTCCGGTTCGGAGAAATACATGCTTTCTTTCCGTTCCTCGGTGATGGAAATGCAGGAGGCCGCAAAGTCACTCTCCCCCGCTGCAACAGAATCCAGCATCTCATCAAAATCGCCCAATGTGATTTCCAGTTTATAGCCGTACTCTTTGCAGAAACGGGCAGCGATATCGACTTCGAATCCGACGGTTTCCCCATCCTTCCGGTAATTGAAGGGGGCATACGCTGCCTCTGTGATCAGCCTCAGGGTTCCGTTTTCGCCGGTGAGGGAGCTAAGGTCCACCACCTTCTGCGCCTCGTAGTTTCCAAACCAGATCCTGTCGATTTCGGAAAGGGTACCGTCTTCCTTTATTTTCGCCAAATACGCGTTGAACTGATCCCGAAGAGCTGCGCCCCTGTCATTTTTCGGGAAGGCAAAAGCATACTGATCCGCCTCCAGGGTGCTGAGAACACGCTGCCGGGGATAATCCCGAAGCATGGTCCGCATCATGGGCTCATCTGCCAGATAGGCATCGATCTTTCCTTTTTCCAGGTCCTCTGCCATCTCCGCCAGGGTTTTGATATTGCTCAGCTTGGGATCCCGGATATATTCCTTTGCGATTTCGTCAAATATCGTATCCGTAAGAATACCGATCTTCTTCCCCGCCAGATCCTCCAGACTGTTGATGCCCCTTTCTTCGGAGGATCGCTTCTCTGCCGCGGCAGCCCCGTCCCTGACAACAAGGACCATGCCCCCGATATATTCCGGCTCCGAGAAGAAGAGGCGGGCCTCCCGTTCCTTCGTGATGGAGATGCTGCCGGAACCGAAACTGCTTCTTCCGGAGGCAACCCTGTCCAGCATGTCCGCGAAATCCATGAAGGTAACTTCAAGACCGTATCCGAACTCCCTGCAAAAGCGGGCAGCGATATCCAGATCGTAGCCCACGGGCTTTTCATCCTTCAGATAGGTAAAGGGAGCCATTTCGGAAGCGGCTGCGTAAGTCAGCGTTCCGTTTTCAGCCGTCAGGGATTCCAGGTCCACGACCTTCTCGGCTTCGTCATTTCCGAACCAAAGGCTATCGATCTTCTGAAGCTCTCCGCTGGAATTCAGCTTTCCCAGGAAAGCGTTAAACTGATCCCTGAGGGCAGCGCCTGCCTCGCTCTTGGGGAAAATGAAACCGTATTGGTCCTTCTCCAGCGTTGCGATGGAATGCTGGTCCGGGTTCTCTGCTGTCAGAACGCGCATGACGGGCTGATCCTCAATATAGCCGTCGATCTCTCCTTTTTCCAAAGCAGCGGCAAGTTCCGGAGAACTGCTGTAATACTCCACCTGAACATCCGCGATGGCGTTTCTTGCAACTTCATCAAAGACAGAACCGGTCACGACACCGATTTTCTTTCCCGCTAAATTCTCCATGCTTTGGGCGCCGGAACCCTCTTTTGCCGAACAGGCGGAGAAGATGCAGAGCAGCACAGACAGCAGAAGAATCCATATCTTTCTAATTCTGATTTTCATATACATTAACGCTCCGTTTTCTTTCTTTGCAAACGCTCTCTAAAACTGAACTCTTTACCATGCGTAAAAAGTTCCATTCCTGTCCCTATTATGGAATAACGCGGCATTTGCCGCAGGAATAAACCGCCGGGCGTTTATTCAGTAGCTACTTTATAATGTTTTTCACGGAGGATGTCAAGAGCACTTTTCGCTTCACCCGGGGATAACAGGCCATCCGAAAAATTGCGTAATTTTGCGTCAATTGTTGCATCGCAAGTTGCACAATAAAATAAATATATGTTTTAATAATCTGTGCATAATGCACAAACGCAAAAGAAAAAGCTTGTCGCTTCTGCCAATAGACAAAGGAAGCCTTTTGCGCTAAGATATAGCCAGTTGATAGAGATAAGCCACAGGGCATTTTAAGTGTGTGGATAGGGACGATCCACAGCGGAAAATGAGAAAGTTGGTGAAGTGAATGACCTAGCGATCTGCCGCAGAAGTTGGCTTGGCAACCAAAATCAAAGAAAGTAAGAGGTATCCATAGATGATCCCGGCAGCTGAATACTAACCCCCCGACCGGAGTAACGGTTGGGGGGAATTTTTTTGTCTTTTGGGCATACAGGCCCGCAGATCTCTCTGCCGCGCCCGGAAAGCGAATAAAGGAAGGCCGCTGCTGTCCGACTTCTGAAAGCAGCGGCCTTCCCTTATGGATCTACATTTTTTCAATATGGCGGAGCAGGGCAGGGAGCAGCTCTTCATAGGGGAGCTTTTCCTGCAGTTGGCCCTTCACGAAAAGGACACCGCAGCCATCCCCTCCGGCGATGCCGATATCTGCCTCCCGGGCCTCCCCGGGGCCGTTGACAATGCAGCCCATGACAGCCACCGTCAGGGGCTTTTCGCAGTCCTTCAAAGCCTCTTCCACCCGCTTTGCGAGACCGATGAGATCGATCTTTGTTCTTCCGCAGGTGGGGCAGGAAATGATATTCACGCCCTCCCGGCGCAGGCCGGCAGCCTTCAAAATGGCCTTGGCGGCATCAATTTCCTTCACAGGGTCTGCCGTCAGAGAAACACGGACCGTATCCCCGATGCCCATGCAGAGGAGGCCGCCGATCCCCATGGCGGACTTAACCGTTCCCATATATTCCGTTCCCGTTTCCGTCACGCCCAGATGGAGGGGATAATCGCACTGCTCATGGAGAAGGCGATAAGCCTGCATCATCAAAGGAACATGGGAGGATTTCATGGATACGCAGATCTGATCAAAATTCAGATCTTCCAGAATATGAATATGGGAGAAAGCGCTCTCCACCAGAGCCTCTGCCGTGGGGTGGCCGTATTTTTCCAGGAGATCCTTCTCCAGGCTGCCCCCGTTCACGCCAATGCGGATAGGGATCCCCCGCTCTCTGCAGGCATCCACCACAGCCCGGACCTTTTCTTTGGAGCCGATATTCCCCGGATTGATCCGGATCTTGGCTGCCCCTGCCTCGGCGGCTGCCAGAGCCATCTTATAGTCAAAATGAATATCCGCAACCACCGGAATGGGAGACTCCCGGCATATTTTCCGGAAACCCACTGCTGCGTCCTCATCCGGAACCGTCAGGCGAATGATCTGGCAGCCTGCTGCCGCCAATTCCCGAATCTGCCGGAGAGAAGCCTCTGCATCCGCGGTGAAGGTATTGCACATGGACTGAATGGAAACCGGGGCGCCTCCGCCCACAGGCACATTGCCCACAAGAATCTGTTTTGTCACGGTCTTTTCCTCACTTAAAAATCAGCTTGAAAACATCCTGGAACATGACGAAGGCCATAAAAGCCAGAAGGAGCAGCATGCCGGCGGCATGGATATAGCCCTCATATTTGGGATCCACCTTTTTCCGCGTGATCCCTTCTATGATTCCCGTCAAGAGCAGGGCAAAAACTCTGCCCCCATCCAAAGCCGGAATGGGCAGAAGATTCATCACCGCCAGATTCACGGCGATAAAGGCTCCCAAATAGAGCACATCCAGAATGCCCTCCCGGGTGGAGCCTGCCTCCTCTCCCGTCTCCGAGATCATGGCGACAATACCCACAGGACCGGAAACATCCTTGATCGAGACAGCGCCGGAAACCATATCCCCCAGGCTCATCCAGATCAGGCGGGTAAAATAAATGCAGTCATACCAGGCTTGCTGCAGGTGGGTGCCGAGGCTGGCCTCCTTGACCTCAAAATAGAAACCGTAGAGATATTCCGAAACCCCATCCACCGTGTACTCCACGGGAACCAGATGATAATCTTCCAGGCGGATCTTTTCTCCCTGCCGCTTCAAAACCAAGTCCACATCCTCCCCGGAACGGGAAAGGAAGAGACTGAAATCATCCACGGTCCGGACTCTTTTTCCGTCGATCGACCAGATCCTATCCCCCTTTTGGAAGCCTTCCTCGGCTTCATAGGGGCAGCCCTCATAAAAATCCCGGAGGACAGGCTCGGAAAACTGCCGGGCAGGAGCAAAAATGCAAAGGACAAGAAGAAAGCCCAGGAAAAAGTTCATGGCTGCTCCGGCCACCAGAATGACAGCCCGTTTCCAGGGCTTTGCATTGGTAAAAGCCCGTGGATTCTCGCTGCCCTCATTTTCGCCCTCCATGGCGCAGTAACCCCCCAGGGGGATGCAGCGGAGAGAATAGACGGTTTCCTTCCCCTTCCACTGAAAAATCTTCGGGCCCATAAAGACGGAAAACTCATTCACCTGAACGCCGAAGAGCTTGGCCGTCAGAAAATGTCCCAGCTCGTGGACCACGATCAAAATACTGAAAATCAGAATTGCAAGGATAATATACATATTTCCTCCAAAGGGATCCTGCTAACGAATGGCCTCCCGGGCCATCCGGTCTGCTTCCAAGATCTCCTCCAGATTCGGATCTGCCAGATAGGGGACCCGATCCAAAGCCTTGGAAACCAATTTGGGAATGTCATAAAAGGAGATTTTTTCCTGCAGGAAAAGGGCCACAGCGGCCTCGTTGGCCCCGTTCAAAACCGGGCAGGCCGTTCCGCCGGCTCTTGCTGCCTCCTCTGCCAGACGAAGGCAGGGGAAAACCTCCCGATCCGGCTCCCCAAAGGTCAGGGGGCCGCAGGAAAGGAGGTCCAAAGTTCCCGTGGCGAGGCCTTCCAGGCGCTCCGGGTAGGTCAGGGCCAACTGAATGGGGATCCGCATATCCGGAACTCCCAGCTGGGCCATGACCGCCCCATCCCGGAATTCCACAAGGGAGTGAACGATGCTCTGCCGATGGATCACGGGGCAGACCTGTTCCGGCCTTACGCCGTAAAGGCGCATGGCCTCAATGACCTCCAGGCCCTTGTTCATCAGGGTGGCGCAGTCCACCGTGATCTTTTCGCCCATTTTCCAGTTCGGATGCTTCAGCGCATCTTTTTTGGTCATGACCGCCGCCTGCTCCCGGCTCATGCCGTAGAAAGGACCTCCGGAACAGGTCAGAAGGATCCGCCGGACTTCCCGGCGCGCACCGCTGCCCATCAGGCATTGAAAAATGGCCGAATGCTCGCTGTCCACGGGTATGATCTCTGCCCCGAACTTTTTGGCTTCTGCCATGACGGTCTCGCCCCCGCAGACCAGGGTCTCCTTATTGGCCAGGGCGATCCGCCGTCCCTTCCGGATAGCAGCCAGCGTAGGCTTGAGGCCCAGCATGCCCACCACTGCCGTCAGGACCGTATCGGCCTCCGGCAGCTCTGCCGCCGCGATAAGGCCTTCCTCTCCCCAGCGCAGCTCCGGACATTCCGAACCCAAAAGTTCTCCCAGGCGATCTGCCGCCTCCTCCGTAGCCATCACTGCCAGCTTCGGGCGATATTTTCTGCACTGCTCTGCCATGCGCTCTGCATTTGTCCCTGCCGTCAAGGCCAGGACCCGCAGATCCTCCATGCTGTCCGCGACCTCCAGGGTCTGGCGGCCGATCGAGCCGGTAGAGCCCAAAATAACCAGATTTTTCGTTCTCATCGTTTCTCCCCCAAAGGGTTTATTTCAGGACGCCTCCGAATCTGCGCTGGCGCCCATTGAAGGCATCTATGGCCTTCTCCAATTCCTCGGGGCCAAAGTCCGGCCAGAGCACATCCGTAAAATAAAACTCGGAATAGGCGCATTGCCAAAGGAGAAAATTGGAGATCCGAAGTTCGCCTCCCGGGCGAATCAGCAAATCGGGGTCCGGAACGCCGGCGCTGTAAAGGCTTTGGGAAAAGCGCTCCTCCGTCAGGTCCTCTGCCTTTGCTTCCCCCTTTTCGCAGGCCTCTGCGAAGGCCCGGGCTGCCCGGACGATCTCGTCCCGACCTCCGTAATTCAAGCAGATATTGGCCTGAATATCATAAGCCTCCGACATTTGGGAGGCCTCCTCCGCCAAAGCGCGAAGCCTGGGGGAGAGACGGCTCAGATCCCCGAAAAACCGGATCCGCACCCGGTTTTTCTGCATATCCCGGATGGCCTCCAGAAGATACTGCTCCATAAGGGCCATAATGGTATCCACTTCCGTTTTTGCCCGCTTCCAATTTTCCGTGGAGAAAGCATAGACCGTCAGATATTTCACGCCGATGGCCTTACAGTAGTTGGAAATCGTCCGGAAGGCCTCGCAGCCGGCAGCATGTCCTGCCGTCCGGGGCTTCCCCTGCCGCTGGGCCCAGCGGCCGTTTCCATCCATAATAATGGCGATATGCTGCGGGATCTTCCGCTCCTGAGCTTCCATAAGCAGCCTCCTATTCCGAAAAAACGGGACCGCACACGCGGCCCCGTCCGGTGTCTTGGTTAAATTGCCATCAGTTCCTTTTCCTTGGCAGCACAAAGGTCGTCGATCTTCTTTGTGTACTTATCCGTCAGATCCTGAACGTCCTTTTCGATCTTTTTCAGATCGTCCTCTGTGATCTCGGATTTCTTCTGCTGCTTCTTGAAGAAATCCACCGCGTCTCTCCGGATGTTCCGGATGGCGACCTTGCTGTCCTCCGCATATTTCTTGACCTGCTTGGTCAGTTCCTTACGGCGCTCCTCCGTCAGCTGGGGGAAGATCAGGCGGATCACTCTGCCGTCATTCTGGGGGTTGATGCCAAGCTCAGAAGCCTGGATGGCCTTCTCCAGAGGACGAAGCAGGGTGGGATCCCAGGGCTGGATCACAAGGGTGCGGGCATCGGGAGAGGAGATGGCTGCGACCTGCCCGATGGGAGACTCAGAGCCATAGTAGGGAACGGTAATGCGGTCCAGGACCTTGGCATTTGCCCGGCCTGCGCGGACAGCATCAAAATCGCTCCCCAATACTTCAAGGGTTTTATCCATTCTTCTGGTGAATTCCTGATAGTCTGCCATTTTATTCTGCCTCCTTAACAGTAGTTCCGACATTCTCACCCATGACGACCCGATAAATATTTTCGGGATCCTTCAAGGCGAAGACCGCCACGGGAATGTGATTATCCATTGCAAGGGATGTTGCCGTGGTATCCATAACTGCCAAATGCTGTGCCAGGACTTCTTCATAGCTGATGGTGTCATAACGGACGGCATTGGGATCCTTCATGGGGTCCGCATTGTAAACGCCGTCAATATTCTTGGCCAGGAGAATCGCATCTGCGCCGATCTCCGCAGCGCGAAGAACCGCGCCGGTATCTGTGGAGAAGAAGGGATTGCCTGTGCCGCAGCCGAAAATGACGATCCTGCCCTTTTCCATGTGGCGGATGGCCCGGGCACGAACATAGGGCTCTGCGATCTTATCCATTTCCACAGCGGTCTGGACCCGGACCTGGGCGCCCAATTGCTCCAGGGTGTCTGCCAAGGCCAGGCAGTTGATCACCGTGGCCAGCATGCCCATGTGGTCCGCACGGGTGCGCTCCATCCGATCTCCCCCGTCCTTCAGGCCCCGCCAGAAGTTGCCGCCTCCGACAACGATACCGACCTGGATTCCGGCGTCTGCCACTTTTTTCACGACCTTGCAGACATCGCCGATAATATCAAAATTCAGCCCCCGGTGTGCATCTCCAGCCAGGGCTTCGCCGCTGATCTTCAGCAGGACGCGCTTATATTTTGCTTCGCTCATTGCGGTCTCCTCATTCCTTTATTTTTTCTTATTCTATAACACGGAGAAGGATTTGGCAACCTATAAATTTTCAGGCGCGGGCCCGGTATTTTCCCCGGGCGCACCCTCTTTCCGGGGGGAACTTTCCGCCCCTTTTTCCTATTTTTTCCGGAAGATCCTGTCCCGGTACTGAATGAACAGGATCCCCAGGAAGAGCAGGAAGATAATGCCCAGACAGACGAGAGAATAGCCGAGTCCCCTGCCGATGAAGCCCATCATAATGAGCATGGGGGCACCCAGGAGAATCGCCCAGAGATTCTGATAAATCAGATTGTGGGAAGCAGGGGTCTTGAAGAGGGGGTCGATCTCCCGGAGGAGGATCACGCCGGTGGAAGCCGTACCCGTCAGCATGCCGTACATGGTCAGGAACATCTCATCCGAATAGTCGGGGAAGAGGTGACTGCAGACCTTCTTCACATACCAGTAGGTGAGCACACAGCCGGCAGTGCAGACCAAAAGGATGGAGATCCAGAATTCCTTGTGGGTGAAGGCCGAGAGGTCAATGGCGGCAATGGAAGCCACCACCATAATATCAAACATCACGCCGCTGATCCGGTTCAGCATGAAATTATTGGTGTATTCCCGATGCATGATGCCTTTTTTGCGGAGCTTATTGCAAATACCCTTGAAGAGGATGGCCCAGGCCGTTCCGATGAGGAAGTTGAAGCCCCAAATCAGAGGGTTGACGGTATCCATGGCAAAGCCGCCGATGGGAAGAAGGATATAGCGGTATACCAGCCACATGGAGAGATAGGTGATGGCATAGGTGGCGAAAACCAGACCGAACTGCACCGTCAGCTTATCCATGGACTCCGAAATGGGGATCTCATTTCCGCCGCAGTAATCCTCCAGAGAGAGCTCCTCCTGAACCTCCACGCTGTCCGCATTTACCCGCCGGAACTTGTCCTTATTTTCTTTCCGGTTCAGGAAGAAGAGGCCGCCCAGGCAGGCACTGACGAAGCCCATGGCCGCAACAGTCAGGCCATAGCTGGCGCCGTAGGTGAAGCCGTAGCTGTTTTCATAGGTGGCGCCCCAGTTGAAGGCCTGGCCGGGTCCCTGGCCATAGCCCATGGGAAGGAGAATGCCCCCCGCCGCATAGCTGCCGATCAGGAAGTAAAGAATCACGGTAATTGCCAGGCCGACGGTGCCCTGCAGAAGATAGCCCCCCACAGTGACCGTGGCCGTATTGAAAACATCCTTCCGGGCTTTCTTGCCCTTTACCCCGTCCAGATGCCGCCAGGCAAGAGCCACAAAGCCCAAGCCCAGGCCATGATAGGTCAGGGCCTCCAGCACGGAGAGGCTGAACATGGAAGTTCCGGTGATCTTCTTATAAATGCTGTCCGCGATCAGCACCAAAAAGCCGCCCAGCACAGAGCTGGGGAGCAGAGAATTCCGCAAAAATTTAATCTGCCGCCGCAGGATATTGGAAAGCAGCATTGCTCCAAAAAGAATAGCCAAAGTAATGATAAAGGACCAGATCTGCGAATCCCAAAAATTGAACCCGCTTGTCATAGGCATCGCTCCTTCATTTCGAATTTCCTCTATTGTAGCCGATTCCCCATAGGGAATCAATATTTTTTTGCGCAGTTATCCCCCCTTCGGGGCAAATTTCGGATTGCAACTTGCCCGGATTCCGATTATAATACAGAATGAAATTTTGCGGGCAAAGCCCGCTTGAGAGGTATTTCAATATGGATGAAGAAGTAAAGTCGGTGGAAACCCGAAATTTCATTGAGGCATTTGTTGCCGAGGATCTGGCCGAAGGCGGCCGCTGCGAAGGGATGAAGGTCCACACCCGTTTCCCGCCCGAGCCCAACGGTTATCTGCACATCGGCCACTGCAAGGCCCTCTGCATTGATTTCGGCACCGCCGAAAAATTCGGAGGCATCTGCAACCTCCGCATGGATGACACCAATCCCGCCAAGGAAGACACGGAATATGTGGAAGCTATTCAGGAGGATATCCACTGGCTGGGCTTCGACTGGGATGACCGTTTCTTCTACGGCTCCGACTATTTTGAAAAGACTTACGAAATTGCCGAAAACCTGATCAAAAAAGGTCTGGCCTATGTCTGCGAGCTGACCCCCGAGCAGTTCAAGGAATACCGCGGGGATCTGCAGCATCCTGCTGTCAGTCCCTGGAGGGACCGCCCCATGGAGGAAAGCCTGGATCTCTTCCGCAGAATGCGGGCAGGAGAATTCCCCGAAGGCAAATACACCCTGCGGGCCAAGATTGACCTTGCCTCCGGCAACTTCAATATGAGGGACCCTGTTCTCTACCGGATCCGCTATATCGAACACCATCGCCAGGGAACAAAATGGTGCATTTTCCCCATGTATGACCTGGCCCACCCCATTCAGGACGCCCTGGAGGGCATCACCCACTCCCTCTGTTCCCTGGAATATGAGGACCATCGGCCCCTCTATAATTGGGTCGTAGAAAATTCCGACCTGCCCTTCAAGCCCCGCCAGATCGAGTTTGCCCGTCTGGGCATCGACCATACCGTCATGTCCAAGCGGAAGCTCCGCCAGCTGGTGGAGGAGCAGCGGGTCTCCGGCTGGGACGATCCCCGGATGCCCACCCTCTGCGGTCTGCGCCGTCGGGGCTATACCGCCCACTCCATCCGCAATTTCTGCGAGCGCATCGGCGTAGCCAAGGTCCCCTCTACGGTGGAATACGCCTTCCTGGAGCACTGCCTCCGGGAGGATCTGAATGAAAACGCCACCCGGGTGATGGCCGTTCTCAAGCCCATTAAGCTCACGGTGACCAACTATCCCGAGGGCAAGAGCGAGCTCTTTGAGGTGGAAAACAATCCGCAGAAGCCGGAAGCCGGAACCCGGCAGGTCTCCTTCTCCCGGAACCTCTATATTGAAGAAGAAGACTTTCTGGCAGAGCCCATTCCGAAGTATAAGCGCCTCTTCCCCGGAAACGAAGTTCGCCTGAAGGGCGCCTACCTGGTCACCTGCACCGGTTTCCATACCGATGAGGCCGGAAATATCACCGAAGTTCTCTGTGAATATGACCCGGATTCCCGGGGCGGCGATCCCGCCGACGGGCGGAAGGTAAAGGGCGCCACGATTCACTGGGTGGACGCCGAGACCGCCATTGATGCCGAGGTTCGCCTCTATGACAACCTCTTCTCCGATCCGGAGCCGGACGGCCAGGGCAAGAATTTCCTGGAATGCCTGAACCCCAACTCTCTGGAGATCCTCCCCAAGGCCAAGCTGGAAGCAAGCCTGGCTTCCGCCAAGGCTCCCGAATCCTTCCAGTTCATGCGGGTTGGCTATTTCTGCCCCGACTGCAAGGACTCCACTCCGGAGCATCCGGTCTTCAACCGCAGCGTCAGCTTGAAGGACAGCTTCAAGCCCGCCAAATAAGCGCACCCCAATCCCCAATATTTTTGAAAGGTTCTCAGCTCTATGGATGCCAAGCTTCTCAGTATTTTCAACCGCTTCAATGTGGAAGGCGAAGCCTATGAGATCGTTCCCTTCGGCAACGGCCTGATCAACAAGTCTTTCCTGGTAAAAACAGATGTCAAGGACTATATGCTCCAGGGCATCAACTCCTATGTTTTCCGCAATGTAGACAGCCTGATGCGCAACATTTACATTGTCACCCGCCATCTCCGCGAAAAGGGCAAGGTCACCCTGCATGTCCGCAAAACCATCAACTACAAGATCTATGTGGATGACGGCGGCATGTACTACCGGCTCTACACCTTTATTGAGGACACAAAATGCTATGAAAAGCTGGACAGCCTGGATCTGGTGGAAAAAACCGGCAAGGCCTTCGGCGATTTCCATGCATCTCTGGCGGATCTGGACCCCATTCTGATCGCTGAGACCATTCCGGATTTCCATGACACCCCGAAGCGCTACGAGAACCTTCTGGAAAGCGTCAAGCGGGATGAAGCCGGGCGTCTTTCCTCCTGCATGGACGAGCTCAACTTCATCATGTCCAACAAATCGGAATTCTCCAGGATCATGGACGGGCTCAATTCCGGCGCTCTTCCCCAGCGCATTGTCCACAACGACCCGAAAATCAACAATATTCTCTTTGACGGAAACGGCGAAGAGGTCAAATGCGTCATTGACCTGGATACGGTCATGCCCGGAAGCTACCTCTTTGACTACGGCGATGCCCTGCGCAGCCTCTTCACCGGGGACAACGAGTCCGCGGCCAGCAGCGATGCCCTAGTCTATGATGCCGAGATCTTCCGGACCTATACCCGGGGTTACCTCAGCGGCATGAAGGACAGCCTGACTCCCCTGGAGCTGGAGCTTATGCCTGATTCCGTGTTCACCATTGCCATGGAGCTGGGCATCCGCTTCCTGACAGACTATATTGACGGCGACAAATACTTCGGCACCCACTTCCCCGGCGAGAACCTCATCCGCGCACGCAATCAGCTTCACCTGGCAAAGGATCTGCTGAACCATATGGACGAGATGGCAGAGATTGTAAAGGAATTCGTCTGACCGAAAAGGGAGAAAAGTATTATGATCATAAACAATGCCCGCGTTGTCACAAAAGATGCCGTCCTGGAGCAGGGCGCTGTGGAATTCAATGAAGAAGGCGTTTTCGCCCGGGTTTCCCCCACCCCTCTGACCGGAGAAAATGTTCTGGATGCCCAGGGCGCCATTCTGATGCCCGGCTTTATGGATATTCATATCCACGGCTCCGGCAATGTGGATTTCATGGATGCCAAGGCAGAGGACTATGCCAAGGTTTCCGAGTCCCTCTATCAGGAGGGCGTCACCACCTACCTTGCCACCACCCTGACCAGCGATCCCGACTCTCTGAAGCGGGTGGCCTCTGCCGTGAAGGAAGCCGCCCCGAAGAATCCCTCTCTGGGGGGCATTCACCTGGAAGGTCCCTATATCAGCGCCAAGCACAAGGGTGCTCAAAACGAGGCCTTTATCCGGAACGCGGATATTGACGAGCTCCGGGAGCTTCAGGAGCTCAGCGGCGGAAAGATCCGCTATATTGCCCTGGCTCCGGAAAAAGAAGGAGCCCTGGACTTTATCCCTCAGGCAGTGGAAATGGGCGTCGTCTGCTCTGCCGGCCATACCGACGCAAGCTTTGAAGATATCCGCAAGGCCATTGACGCGGGCCTGACCAACACCACCCACACCCACAACGCCATGAGCGGCCATCATCACCGGAATCCCGGTGTTGTCACCGCCGCCATGTATTTTGACTCCCTCAACTGCGAAATGATCTGTGACGGCATTCATGTCTGCCCGGACACGATCCGTACCTTCTATAAGATCGTCGGCGAGGATCGGCTCATTATGATCACCGACGCCCTGAAAATCAAGAACAGCGATGTGAACGAATTCCAGCTCTTCGGCCTGGACTGCGTCCGCAAAAACGGCGCCGCCTATCTGACAAGCGGCCCCCTGGCCGGTTCTCTCCTGACCATGGACAAGGGTCTGCGGAATCTCCGGGAATGGCTGGGGATCTCCCTGACCGCTCTTGCCAAGGTTTCCAGCGGCAATGCCGCCCGGGCCCTGGGCTTCCGGGACCGGGGTGAAATCGCAGAGGGCAAGCTGGCCGACTTTGTTCTGCTGGATGACAGTCTGAATCTTATGAGCGTCTACAAGCTCGGAAAGAGAGTGAAATAATATGAAGCTTCCCATCCTTGAGCCTGAATTCCGCCCCGCGGTCATTGAATTCCGCAAATTCAACGAAGATGTGAAAAAGGCTGCGGAGAAGCAGCATGTCATTATCGCCATCGAACGGGATAACGGCTATATTTTCCGCACAGAGTTTGACTGCTTTGCAGACGGCCTGGACGATGAGCGCAACGCCTTCATGGTGGAACGGATCATCAAGTCCATTCTCTGGATCGTCGGCGGCTGGAAGATCTATCTTTCCGGCAGCGAAAGCGTTTTCAAGCGCATCCGGGCTGCCTACTCCCCGGAAGGTCTCCGGGCCTTTGACTATGATTTCATGTCCACGGTTTATGAGCGTCCCATGGAAGTGGTCTTCCTGCCCGAAAAGGACATGCCCGAGGAAAAGCGCTGCAGTGTTCCCGTCGGCGGACACCTGAACGGCCGCCGCATCGGCCTGGACATCGGCGGAAGCGATATTAAAGTCTCTGCCGTAAAGGACGGCGAAGTGATCAGCAGCAAGGAAATCGTCTGGCTGCCCAAGCTCCAGGAAAATGTGGACTACCAGTACGAATATATCTACAACGCCCTGAAGAGCGCCATTGACGACCTGGGCGGCGATGTGGACGGGATCGGAATCTCGGCGGCGGGCGTCATCGTGGACAGCCGGCCCATGGTCTCCTCCATTTTCATTAAGGTTCCCAAGTCCGACTTTGAGCGGGTCAAATATGTCTATGTCAATACCGTGAAGCGCCTGGAGGAAGAGCTGGGGCACCCGATTCCCTGGGTCGTGGCCAACGACGGCGATGTTACTGCTCTGGCCGGCGCCAATGACCTCAAGGATGACAGCGTTCTGGGCCTGGCCTTCGGCACCAGCGAAGCCGGCGGCTACATCAATGCAGAAGGCAATCTGAACGGCTGGTTCAGCGAGCTTGCCTTCATGCCCGTGGACTTCAACCCTGCTGCCGCCGTGGATGAATGGAGCGGTGATTTCGGCGTGGGCTGCAAGTATTTCAGCCAAGATGCAGTCATCAAGCTGGCACCCCGGGCGGGAATCGCTCTGGATCCCAAGATGACCCTCGCCGAGCAGCTTGCCTATGTGCAGAAGCTCCACGCGGAAGGCCACGAGGGCGCCGAAAAGATCTTTGCGTCCATCGGCACCTATCTTGCCTATTCCATTGCCTACTATGCCCAGTTCTATGCCATTAAGCATGTGCTGATTCTGGGCCGGGTCACCTCCGGCAAGGGCGGCGAGGTCATCCTGGAAGAGGCAAACAAAACCCTCCGGGAGGAATTCCCCGAGTATGCCGGGATCACTGTGGCCATGCCCAGCGACTATATGCGCAGAGTTGGCCAGTCCATTGCCGCAGCAAGCCTGCCGGACAACAAGGACTGAGAAATTTCATACTGCAATAACCGAAAGAAGAGCCGACAGATCCAAGTCTGTCAGCTCTTCTTTTTATGTAAAGCGCCTTCTTTTGAAAACCGTTTACATTCACGCTTCACATCCCGTTATATGGAAGCGTGAATGTAAATATTTTTTATGTCTGATTTTCTCAGAGCCCATCCATCTCATCTTCATCATCCAGGGCCATCATCATGTCCCAGAATTCTTCTTCGTCCTGCTCCTTCTTCGTTTTAGCCTGCCCCCGGAAGGGGGAGGAGCTTGATTTCCCGGAATTCTTTCCCGTCTTTCTCCCCAGAGAGAAGAGCAGGAAGCCAAGCCCGAGCAAAAGCAGAATTTCCATATTTTTTCCTCTTATTCTTCCGTCAAAGGGTGTCCCTTATTCATCCTCGTCAAAGGCTCCGGCCTCTCCCAGCATAGCGCCGAAGAGGGCTGTATCTTCCAGAGAGGTGTGGCCCAATCCCAGGGCAATTCCGGTAGCCTTGGCTTTGTCCACTTTGCCGTTTTCATCTTTGCTGAATTCAATAATGCGCTGCATTTCATAGGTTTTGGCAAAATCTTCCACCAGATCATCAAAGAATCCCATGGATAAACCTCCATATTTTTTCCTGAGTTCGTTTACAATTATATGCATCTAAAAAGGTAGGGCAAGGGAAAAATTGGCGAATTAGTAAGAGTCAATTGCAGCGTTTGGGGGAAATTGTTATTTCCATTGTTTTCTGCATGCGTTTCTCAGGTAAAAATATCATAGAGCCGGCCATTTGTCTAAGAAAAAAATAATTTTTCAGGAAGGTGTCACTAGAAGGCGACAATACAGTATTATTGCCCATGAAAAAGATTGCAATCATAGAACTGGGGTGATACAATCCAATATAAACTGGGTGAGGTATAATCTCAAGTCATTATTGAATAAACCAATGAATAGAAAAAAGAACTTTCAAAGATGTAATCGGGTTTCTTCCTGAAGAAAAAAGAAAATAAAAATAATGATTCCTGAATAGTTTGGAAGGACACATTTTGCGGAGACTCGGGCACATAAAAGTTTTTACTGTCGTACGCACGTTCATGATTGAGAGTGCTCAGGAAAACTGTGGTGAAGTCTACTATGAGAAATACGGTGAGCTTGTGAGCTACCGGGTGGACCGCATGGTCAGCAGGCCGGAAATTCTGGATGAGGATGCCATTCCGCTGCCGGAATCCGTTGACCTGGATGCGCACCTGAACTCCATGTTCCACATGTACAGCACGGAGAGGAAGCATGTTGAACTCCTTTTTGAAAATGACTGCATGGACGCCCTCATCGATAGATTCGGAGAAGATGTGAAAACAGAGATCTATGGCGCGGATTCTTTCCGGGCAGAGCTGGATCTGGCGGTGAACAAGATCTTTTTCTCCTGGATCTTCGGCTTTGAAGGAAGGGCCCGGATCCTGGGGCCGGAGGATGTGAAGGAAGAATATCGGCAGATGCTTCTGGAAACATGCAAAAAGCTGGAAGCGATTGACGGGGAATCCGGGAAACTCTGAGAGAAAAGAGACAAAGGCATAAAAAGCGGGCTCTGAGGAATCAGGGCCCGCAATGTTTACAAAAAAGTTACATAGAGCAAAAAAGCAAAGATTTTTCGGACTAAGGGGAAGGGAAAAAAGGGCATTTTCGAGCAAAACGGGGAACGCAAAATGCGTTCCCCGGGAGTTTTATATGTGGTTTTGCAGGACAAAAGAACCGTCGTCCCTCTGCCTTTTTAATATGGTCGAATGATATGCTCAAAAAAGTTGCGGAGTGGGGTCGTTATACCTTGTGCGGCATAAATTGTAGCCATCATGAGTTCTTCGGTATCACACTCGGCAAAGTTGATTCTGTAACCCAAACGATGAAGAAGCAAGGTGAAGAAGAGTCTCTGTGTCCTTCCATTTCCCTCTCGGAAGGGGTGAAGCATATTCATCCCATGATAAAAGTCTGTCAGCTCGTCAATGAGTTCCGCTCTGCCCAAGCCTTGAAATTCATTCATGCTCTGCAGCCGGGCGAACTTGGCTTTTCCGAGATCAGCTAAAGAATCGGCGGAATAGAAAACGGTACCCTTTTTTGAAATATCAATTGTCCTCAACTCTCCGGCCCATTCATAAACATCTCCAAAAAGGCGTTTATGCAGATTGCAGTAAAAATCAAAGGAAAACGGAATATCCGATGCCTCACTTTCAATCTCTGCGGAATGCAGGGCAACAGCAACACTTTCAACAGCATCGAGAGCTTCCTGGTTTTTTAGCCCTAATTTATTGATTAAAACAGATGTGCCGGGATAGCAGCTGTCTGTTGAAGAATTCACGGAATATGCCATATCAGCTCTCCTGATACTGCAAAAGCACACGCTGGAAATAGTCCTGAAGAGTCATTTCCTGGTTCAGGATTTTTTCTATTATTCCGAGCTTTTCATCATCAAGAGGAAGCCCTTCCATTGCGGAGGAGGCAGCAGCACTTAAAAGTGCGTTCCTTGTTTTTTCACTCATAATCTCAACCTTCTACGATTATTTAAGCAGATGCCGGGATGGTTTTTCCATTATCGCAAGCCGTTATATGTCAAAAGCAATTATATATTTATGGGAACAATACTGCAAGAGGAAAAAATGAGGGGGAAAGCTATTTCTTCGGAGTTGGAGCTTGCCTCGCCGATTGTTCGGAGTAGCTGTCATTGGGGACTATCCCAATTGACATG
>JAZUFG010000086.1:0-1743 GCA_045640565.1 Oscillospiraceae bacterium
GGTGGCTCATGATTCCCCGGATTCATGGCTCAGGGGACGGCGGTATATTCACTTGCTTCTTTCCCTGCTTTGTGTTAGAATAAAGCATCCCTTAATGTAGAATGCGGGGTGGTGTGCGGACAGCGTTTTCCGTCCCTCTCCCGAAGGATATTTCATTGTAAAGGACTGACAGTATGAAATCCTACAAATACCGCGGTATCTCCGCCAACGGTGCTGAAGTAGAAGGCGTAATTGAAGCCTTTGATAAGCAGGATGCCCTGCGGAAGGCCCGTGAAAGCTGCAAGATCCTCAAAAGTGTAGAGCCCGTTGCCTCCGGCAAGGTTGCGGATATCGCCAACATGGATATCGGGAGCCTCCTCTCCGGCGGCAAGGTGAAGTCCAAGGTTCTGGCCCTGCTCTGCTCTCAGCTCTCCATTGAGCTCAAGGCAGGCCTCCCTTTGGTAGCAAGTCTGCGCCTGGTGGCGGAGAATGAGACGGATAAGCGCCTCAAGGCCATGCTGACGGAAGTCGCGGATGATGTTCATGCCGGTAACGGCCTGGCAGACTCCTTTGCCCACCGGGGCCCCTATCTGCCGAGAACCTTTGTTGAGACGATCCGTGCCGGTGAAGAGTCCGGCAAGCTGGGCGAGTCCTTCTCCCGTCTCCAGACCTATTATGAAGATGAGGCAAAGGTCAGCAGCAAGGTCGGCAGTGCTCTCCTCTATCCGATCCTTTTGATCGTGGTTGCCGTTGCTGTCATTGCCATCATCATGATCAAGGCTGTGCCTCTCTTTGAGAGCACCTTTGCTTCTTTGGGCAACACCCTGCCCTGGCCCACCAGAGCCCTGATTGCTGTCTCCCATTTCTTCAGTGATAATATTTTGATCATCATTGCCGTTTTGGCAGCTGTGATCCTGGGCCTCTATGCCTTCGGCAAGACCGATACCGGCCGCCACGCCTATGCCCGCCTCGCCCTCACCTTCCCGGGCATCAACCTGGTCAAACGCATGAACGCCGCCTGCCAGTTCAGTGCTACCCTAGGCACTATGCTGAGCGCCGGCCTTCCCTTGGTTCAAGGTACCCGCATTACTGCCGATGTGGTGGAAAATATTCTCGTCAGCGAGGACATCAACAAAGCCGCTGACGGTGTGGTGGAAGGCAAGCGCATGTCCGACGGCCTCCGGGCCTCCAAGTGGCTCCCCTCCCTCCTGGTGGAAATGACCGCCGTAGGCGAGGAGACCGGCCGCATGGAAGAGACTCTGGATGTTATCAACGACTATTACAAAAAAGAAGTTGCTAACTCCGTGGACCGTGCCTTGGGCATCCTGGAACCTGTGATCGTCATCATCATGGCCCTTCTGGTCGTCTTCATCCTCCTCTCCGTTTACCTGCCCCTCTTCAGCATGTACGGTTCCATTTAATTATGGAAAAAGAAAAAGTTCACAAAGTCTGACAGCCCCAGGCTTTATGATAAATTCAAAGCAATACTGCGCAAAGCTTTGTGCACAGTATTCGCAAATCCAAAATGACCCCTGCGCATGAAAGTTTGTGCAGCATTGCAAATATGCTGCGCGCGAAAAAATGAAAAGGAGATTTTCAAATGAAAAAGCTCAACAAAAAAGGCTTCACCCTGATTGAAATGCTGGTCGTTATCGCCATCATCGCAATCCTGGTCGCCATCATTATCCCCACCGTTTCTTCTGCTACCAATAAGGCTGCAGCTGCTACCAACGCTGCAAACCTCCGTTCTATCTTGGCTGAGGC
>JAZUFG010000087.1:0-2742 GCA_045640565.1 Oscillospiraceae bacterium
GCCCCCACATAGAGGGTGCTGGCTGCGCCGCCCCAAGCCTTGAGGGTGATATTGATAACTGCCTGAGTAATACTGTTCGTCACCTTGAAGGTGAAGCCCGTAACGCCCAAACGCATCACATTCAGCGCTTCCTTGGGATCAAAGGCCAGACCCTTCAGGCGGAGGATAGGCCTTTTCCCGCAGAGGAATAAGAGGGCCCAAAGAGCGCCCGCGATCTGGGAAATCACCGTGGCGATCGCCGCGCCCTCTACCCCCATATCCAAGACAAAAATGAAAATCGGGTCCAGGATGATGTTCATCACCGCGCCGATGATCACCGTCATCATGCCGACTTTGGCAAAGCCCTGGGCATTGATAAAGGGGTTCATCCCCAGGTTGATCATAACGGGAACCGTGCCCAAAACATAGATTCGGAAATAGGCAAGCGCATAGGGCAGAGTCTCTTCATCCCCGCCCAAGAGGGTGATGGCCCAGGGGGCGCCGAAATAGAGGCTGACCGTCAAAACCAGGCCGATGGCCAAAAGCATGGTAAAAGAAGTTCCGAGGATCCGCTGGGCCTTTTCGTTGTCCCCTTCCCCCCGGGCAATGGAAGAAAGAGGTGCTCCGCCGCTCCCGCAGAGGTTCGCAAAAGCCGTGATCAGGGTAATCAGCGGGAAAACGATTCCCACGCCGGTCAGGGCTGCCGTTCCCACGCCCTCCATGTGGCCGATAAACATCCGGTCCACGAGGTTATAGAGTACATGGACCAGTTCCGCCGCCATAATGGGCAGACCCAGGCGAACAATATGGGAGGACACCCGTCCTTTTGAAAAATCACCGTTTGTTTTTGCCATACCGACTTTCTTCTTTCCGTAATCTCCCGGGGATTATAGCACGCTTTTTTCGCCGCAGCAAGAGCGGCCGGGTCAGAGGATCTCCCGTATTTTCTTTTCTACCGCAGCGGCATAAACCTGAAAGCCCAAATCGTTGGGATGCAGGAAATCCGGTGCGAAGAAATCCGGAGAATGGGGATAATAGCTATCCTCCAAAACGCTGACATTCGGATAGTGCGCATACAGCTCCCGGAGAGCCTGATGAGACTCCGGAATGGAATAGTCCTTCATGCAGACCCGGGCAAAACAGTTGCTGTCATTCCGATAAATGGGCATGATTCCCAAAATCTTGGTGTTCGGGAAAAGCGCATTCAGCTTTTCCAAGAATTTTGCCGCCCTTTCCCGATAATCATTCAGGCTGGTGCTGAAACCGTAGTCATTGGTTCCGTAGGCCAGGAGGATCAAATCCGGATCCCAGTCCTTCAAAACGGGGTCCAAAACCCGCTCTTCAAAGAGAAAACCTCCGATGGACTGGTTCAGACACTCGGCATTCAGATTTCGCGCTACCGTGGAGGCATAGGTCATGGCCGGGCGCTCAGCATAGTAGCCCTGGGTAATGGAATCTCCCAGGCAAAGGATGCGCAGGCGCTTTCCTTCCCGCTCCTCCAAAGTCCGGAACTTTGCTCCCTCTCCCAGAGTCAGGGATCTCAAACGGAAATCGCAGGACCAGGGAAAAACCAGGGTGACCCGATGTTCCCCCTCCGGCAGGGCAAAGCCTGCCATCATATTGCGGGCATCTGCCTTATAAAAATGCTCATAGAAAACTCCGTCCACCAGCAGGTCCAGGGAAAGGCCTTCGGCAGCCGTGACGGCTTCCCAAGCGTAGGTAAGGGCAAGGGTTTCCGAATCCGTGTAAAAATCCAAAGTGACCCCGGAACTTGCCCGGGTCCTGGGCATAAAATCATAGTCCAGCTCCCGGCCGACTTCCTCATAGCGTTCCAGCTGGAATTCCGTAAAGCGGGAAACACAGAGTTCGCTCTGCCCGTTTACCTCCGCCCGAAGAGCATTGTGCAAAAAGGGGATAAGCTCTTTTCCTCTGAAAGTTTTCTTCATAACAAAACTCCTATTCTGTCCGCAGCGCAACAACGGGATCCTTCTTGGCCGCGCTGCTGGAGGGGATAATACCCGCAACCAAAGTCAAAAGCACACTGATCGCCACCAGGATCACTGCCACCAAAATCGGCAGCTTGGCGCTGAGGTAGGAGATCCCCGTGAGCCTGTGCAGAATGATATTAATGGGGATGCAAAGGAGATAGGTCACCAGCACGCCGATAAGTCCGGAGGAAAAACCGATAATGACCGTTTCCGCATTGAACATGCTGGATACATTCCGTTTGGACGCGCCGATGGCGCGAAGAATGCCGATTTCCTTGGTCCGTTCCTGAACGGAAATCAGGGTGATAACGCCGATCATGATGGAAGACACGATCAGGGAGATGGCCACAAAGGCAATGAGAACATAGGTCACTGCGTTGATAATGGTGGTCACCGAGGACATCAATATCCCCGTGATATCCGTATAGTGAATGACCCGTTCCTCTTCTCCGCTCTCTTCCGCCTCCTGATTATAGGCATCAATAAAGGCAACAAACCGATCCTTGGTTTCAAAATTCTTGAGATAGACCGAAATGGAGGAGGGAACATCCGGATCCGCATAACCGAGAGCGCGCAGATTGCTTGCGGCATTCGATGCCGTCTTGTTCCCGGAAAGGGCAGTGATCAGTCTCGCCAGATCCTCTTCGGACATATCAAACTGGAAAGCCTTGGCTATGGCTTCCTCGTCAATGCTGAAATCAAAAAGATCCGCGAGGCCGGAGAAAGCCCCGACGAAATAGGCCGATGCCTCATTTTTTACCCGCTCCAATGCCGT
>JAZUFG010000088.1:0-20122 GCA_045640565.1 Oscillospiraceae bacterium
CGCGGCAAAGAGCGCGTGGAAGGCGTGACGGTGTGCGAGGTGGATGAAAAGCGCAACCCCATTCCGGGCACCGAGATCGATTTTGACTGCGATATGCTGATGCTCAGCGTGGGCCTGATCCCCGAAAACGAGCTGACGAACGGAACGGGCGCCGAGATCAGCCGCGCCACAAGCGGCGCTGTGGTGGATAATGAGCTGCAGACCGGCGTGCCCGGCATCTTTGCCTGCGGCAATGTGCTGCATGTGCATGACCTGGTGGACTATGTCTCCGAAGAGGCAGGGCGGGCAGGCAGCTGCGCCGCAGAATACCTGAAGAAGGCCGCCGAAGGGACTTCCACCAAGGGAGAGATCACCGTTCTTGCCAAAAACGGAGTTCGCTATACGGTGCCCCAAAGCATTCGCCTGAACGAAATGGCAGACAAACTGACCCTTCGCTTCCGGGTGGCAGAGCCCTCTGCAGGAAAGGCGATCTGCCTCTATTTTGATGACAAGCGGGTCCGCAGAATAAAGAAAAAGGTCCTGGCGCCCGGCGAGATGGAGCAGATCACTCTGCTGAAATCCCAACTCCCGGAAGGCCTTCGGACCGTTACCCTCACGGTAGAGGAGGCAGAAGCATGAAAGAAAGCAAAAATCTCATCTGCATCGGCTGCCCCTTGGGCTGCCGTTTGACGGCAAGTCTGGAGGATGGCAAGGTCCTCTCGGTCGTGGGCCACACCTGCCCCCATGGGGAAGAATATGCCAGGAAAGAATGCACAGCTCCGGAGCGAACCGTGACAGGAACAGCTGCCATTCTGGGAAGCCGCCTCCCTGTGATCCCCGTTCGGACTGAACATGAGGTCCCAAAGAGCAAGGTCATGGAGGTCGCTGCCGAAATGAGCAGGATGACCCTTCAGGCCCCCATCGCCATCGGGCAGACAGTTTGCGAAAACATCTGCGGCACAGGGGTGAATCTGATCGCTACGGCAAATGCGGAAAAAGTATAAACATAATTGCAGAACTAAACGGCCCGTCCTTGTGCAAAGGACGGCCCGTTTCTGCGGATAGGCGGTATTGGTTTATTGCATGGTCTGAGGCCGCACGCCCTTGGGAATGGGCGGAATGTAGCCCTCGGGGCCAACGGACTTGCGGAAGTCTTCCTTGGCAGCCTCCAAAAGCTCCGGATTTTCCATGAGCTCAACTGCTCCGGCAGCCAAAACCTTGCCGGCATAGCGGGTCATTTCATGGGCCAGGTGGGCCTTATTCTGAGCAACGGACTGCCAGGAATGGCCGGGCGTTCCATAGGACTCCGTAGAGGTGGAAATCTGCGCAGTGGGACAAACCCAGCTGGTATCCCCCACATCTGTGGAGCCGTGCTTCTGCTCCGTGGGCTGATAGGGAATCAGCTCCCAGTGAATGGGATGTTCGGGATCTGCCTTAGGGACAGTCGAAAGGGCATCCTCCGTGAGCTTTCGTGCAAAGGCAATATCCTCCTCCGTGGGTGCGGGAGGAGTCAGGTCCTTCTCCATGATCTCCTGCAGCATCTTTGTCATAGGCCCGTTGATGATGGTATTGGAGCAGGCCTTGATGAAAACATGGCTTTCCTTGGTTTCTGTCATCAGAGCTGCGCCCTGGGCGATCTTGCAGACCCGCTCATACAGAGCCTGGACCTGATCGTTCCTCGGAGCCCGAATGAGATAGAGGACCTCGGAATGCTGCTGCACCACATTGGGCGAAACGCCGCCCGAATCTGTAATGGCGTAGTGGATCCGGGCATCTCCGATCATATGCTCCCGCAGGAAATTGACACCCACATTCATGAGCTCAACGGCGTCCAAAGCGCTGCGGCCCAGCTCTGGGTTGGCTCCCGCATGGGCTGCCATGCCGTCAAAAAGGAAACGGACCTGGATATTTGCCAGAGATTTGTTCGTTCTCACATAGGTTTTCTCGTCCGGATGCCAGCAAAAGGCAGCATCCAAGCCGTCGAAGACGCCATCCCGAGCCATAAAGGCCTTGCCGCTGCCTCCCTCTTCTCCGGGGCAGCCGAAATAGACCACAGTACCCTTTCCGGGATGGGCTTCCAGCCAGCGCTTGACGGCGAAAACTGCAGCCAAAGAGCCGGTTCCCAGAAGATTATGGCCGCAGCCATGACCGGCCGCCTGGCCATTGGGGGCCGGATGGGTCTCAAAGGCATTCTGCCCCAAACCGCTGAGGGCATCATATTCCCCTAAAATACCGATAACGGGCTTGCCGGAGCCATAGGTCCCGGAGAAGGCCGTTTCAATGCCCGCCAAACCGGTTTCCACCCGAAAACCTTCCTTTTCCAGGGCGTCGCAGAGGCATTTTGCAGATTTATATTCCGTAAAGGCAAGCTCCGGATTCTCCCAGATATAATCTGCGGTGGCATCCAGGAAGTCCTTTTTCTCGTCAATCACGCTTAAATAGGAATAGTCTTTCATGGGTCTTTCCTTTCTTATTTGCAGCAATCGGGGCAGGGTCTATAACCGTTGCTCTCGGCCAATTTGCGGCTGTAAGCCCAGAAATTGGACTTGGCGAACTGGCTGCAATCATACTTATGATAGTATTCGGAGCCGTCATTATTGACGAAAACTACATAATTATCCAGGAATTTGGCCTTTTCTTCGGACTCTTCCCGGTCTTCCTCCGCCTTTTTCAGGCTCTCCTCAGCTTCTTTCAGCTTTTCTTCATTCTCTTTGGCCGCTTTGCTGAGCTCATCCATCTCTTTCTGCAGGTCCGTCAGCTGGGTCTGGATCTCCGTTTTGCTCTTTTCCAGATCCTCGATTTTCTTTTGGGTCGCCGTAATATCATATTCTGTCTGCGCACCTGCAACCTCATGCTCATGGAGCTGGTTCTTCATGTCCGCAATCAATTTTTCCTTTTCATCGATCTGCTCCTGCAGAGCGATCGCTTTCTCCTGCAGGTCCCCATTTTCCTTCTGAAGGTCCTTCAGCTCATCCTCCTGAAGGGCAAGATTTGCCTCTCGGATCCGATAAGCCGCGACCGTTTTGTTCATCTTACTCCGGCCGGAAAGATAGAGGATAACAAAAAGGAGCAGGAGGGCGCTGATGGCTGCGATCGCGATCCAAAAGCCCATCCCGCTGCTCTTTGCAGCATGGGAAGGGGCTTCTCCTTTCGGGGCAGGAGAAACGGGGGCCTGGGGCTTTTCCACAGGAGCCCGGGAGGACTTGGGAGCCTCATCAATCTGCTTCTCCGCTTCCTTTTGAGCACATTCCGGGCAGAAAAAACTTCCATCCGGGATCTCTCTTCCGCATTTGATACAGTTCATATTCTTCTCCTTATTCCAGCTCGTCCAGATTCAGACGGAAGCTGTCCAGACAGTGCTCCATGAACCAGTCAAGGCAGGGCATGTGAAGGTCCTTCAGAGCCTGCAATGTTTGCTTGGCCGCGGACTCAAACTCCGCATTTCCGGCCTTGAGCTCCTCAATGCATTTGATATGGGCTGAAAGCTTATCTGCCGCTTTGACAATGGGGGTCACCTTGGGATCTGACTCCATGACCAGGGGACGGTAACTTTCCCGCAGCTCCTCCGGAAGCATGGAAAGGAGCTTCTCTCCGGCAATCTCTTCCACCTCTTTATAGGAGCTGCGGATCTTCGGGTTATAATACTTGATGGGGGTGGGCAGATCCCCGGTGATGATCTCCGAGGCATCGTGGAAGAGGGCCGCGGAAGCGCAGGCATCCGGGTCTGCATCCCCGCCCAGGATATCTTTGTCGATCATAGCCAGAGCGTGGGCCAATACCGCCACCATGTGGCTGTGCTCCTGAATATTCTCGCAAAAAGTATTCCGCATCAATCCCCAGCGGGCAATATAGCGCATTCTGGAAATCAGCGCGTAGAATCGATATTGCATAGGAAGTCCTCCTTCACGCATTTTCTTCATTATAGCATAATTTTCCCCCGATGAAACAGAGAAATTCCTTAATTTTGAAAAATGAAATTGCCTTTTCCCCGGGAAAGTGCTATCTTATATACTGTATTTTTGTGTGCATTTTTGACCTTTCCCATATCATGGAGGTTTCTGATTTGAAGCGTTTCTTATCTTTCCTGCTTTTGCTGGCTTTGGTCTGCTGCCTTCTTCCCGCTTTTATCCCGGAAAGCCAGGCAGTATCCACCAGCTACTATATTTCGAATATTGATGCCGATCATACACTGAACCGCTTCGGCACCTGCAGGACCAGCATGGAGGTTACCGTGGACTTCGGCTCCGGAAGCAGCGATTTCCGGATGCCCGTAGGCGTTGGCGTCCGCAGCATCAAAGTTTCCGGCGGCAGCTTTCACCGCCGCACAATTGACGGCGTTCATTGGCTGATCCTGAAAAATGCCTCCAACTATCAGGGAGAGCAGACCTTCACCGTCAGCTATACGAAACCCCGGCTGATTTCCATGGGCTCTGACAAAAGTCAGCTTTTGGACCTGCCCCTGCTCTTCCCCTATTGGCCCTGCCGCGTGGCGAATCTCCATTTCTCTCTCACACTTCCCGCCCCCTTCAGCGGAAAGCCAAGCTACCTCAGCGGCTACTATGGCGACGGCGCCTCTGTTGTGGACAAGCTGACGGAAACCACCGTTGAGGGTGACATTCTCAGCCCTATGATGGACTGCGAATCCGTTGACCTGCAGCTCGTTCTGCCCGCCAGATACTGCAGCATTCTCCACTCTCAGGGAACCTTTGCCAGCTTTACCGGCATAATCATTGTTTTCCTTACCCTTCTTGCCATAGGCTATTGGCTCCTTGACCTGCGGAACCCCTTCCCGAAGCTGACGGAGCGGAGACTTCCTCCGGACGGAGTGGGTGCCTGGGAATTCCCCTTTGTCTCCTCCAATGGCCGCTCCGAGCTGGCTCTTTTGGTCTTCGAATGGGCAAACCGGGGTTATGTTTCCATCCATCAAAGCCAACATGGGCGGATCACCATCGAAAAAGAGATGGAAATGTCCACGGAACGGAACCCTCAGGAGCTGGAGATCTTTGAAGCCATGTTCCAAAGAGACGATGAATTCCAGGCGGATACCTCCACCTTTGCCCACCTTGCCGAGCTTGCCGCAAACGCCTCCGAAAACTATTGGAACAGTCGGCTCTTTGCGGAGAAGAGCGGCAACCCCGTTCTTCTGCACCTCGTCACAGCGGCAATTCTGGGCTTTTCCTGGCTTCGCTGCATGGACTACCTGACTCCCCCCTGGGTCCTGCGGGTACTTGTGATCCTTCCCGCTCTCTTTGTTGGCTTTGCGGCAGGATATCTGCTTCAGCTCTGCCTCCAATCCCTTCTTCGCCGGGAAAACCGCTATTTTATTCTGGCTGTTCTTTTGATTTATGTTTCCGTCCGGCTCATGGACAATGACGGCGGTTTCTTCCTTCCTCTGATCGCTCTTGCCATGCAGTTCTTCTCCGCCATCTGCACCTACCGCGGCGGAAAACGGACAGACGCAGGCATGAATATCGTCTCCCAGATCCGCGCCTTCCGAAAGGAGCTCCGGAGAACCGACAGCCACCGTTTCCAGCTTGCCCTGAACCGGGACCCGCAATACTTCTACCGGATGCTCCCCTATGCGGAAATTCTGGGCTTTGGCCGACGCTTTGCCAATTCCTTTGAAAACATCCGCCTGGAGCAATGCCCCTGGTTCTTACGGGAGAATGCCTCCTATACGGTTGCTCCGGACTTTTATCCCTATTTTAAGGATACCCTGCGGCGCATGCGCCGGCGCAACAAAAGAAAGAACCGGAGAAAACGCTGAGATCTCAGACCGGAAAAACCGTATCTTTTTTAGATTCAATATTTTTTGAGGCAATTATATGAATAACGCATCACAGAATACAAAAGAAGATTTTCTGAGTCGGCCGACTGTAATCAAGAGCATCAGTATCGTTGCCTGCGCTTTCATCAGCGCACAGCCAATGATATCCATCTGGTCCGGCAATGTATCACAGTTGAATTTGCTGGAAGGCCTTTGGCTTGCCGCCCTTGCCGGAATAATCGGCGCCCTGATCGGCTTTGCTATTACTTGCATTTTTAAAAAGAACATTTATCTAAGCGCCGTTATCAGCATTATTGCTTGCTTTACAATTTTTAATTTTGGTTTTTTCCGTGATATAGGCGGAAAACTCTTCACTTCTATTTCCCCGCTGCTCTCCTCCCTGCTTTTCATGGCAATTGTCCTAGGCGTAGTCCTCTTTCTTATTATCCGTTTTCGGCAGAGTGATCTCCTTCATCTTTTTATCTGTGTTGTTTCTATCGTTCTGGTTGCTTTCAACCTTATCACCCTCGCAAGCGGCCTTATCAACGGTTCTCTTAGTCAAAAACGAATGCGTGATAATATTGACGAGTTGAAAAGAATGAATACTGTAACAGAACCCACCGTTATTTCCGAGACACCAAACATTTATTTCCTTCTTGCCGATGAAATGGCCAATCAAACCCTCCTGGAAAAATACTACGATGTTCCGGCGGAGGAAAACACCTTTTTTTCCCAATTACAGGCTCAGAAATTCAGTGTTTCCGATAACAGTTATTCCTATCTTGACCATACAACCGGCTGTGAATGTAATCTTTTTTCTCTGGATTATGTCTACCATGAAGATATGTCAGACGACAAAGCCATGGCACACATGGCGTCCGGCAATCTGATTCGCAGTTTAAAATCCGCAGGCTATGACTGTTTCCAGGTTTCCACACATCCGGGCGACTTTTTCATGCTGAATGACCGTTCCAATGTGAATATATCCGACAAATTAGTGAACAACATTTCCTTCGACGGAGATACCGTTTTAGATATGTTCTTCTCACGAACGATTTTTTCCCTGATTACAATGTCCTCGAATGATGTAACATTTTTAGACTCTTTAGTCAACGTATTTCTGAATCACAAGATGCAGCGTGTCAAAGATTTCTACCTGAATCCAGAAAGCTATACATCAGACCGGCCACAAGCAGTTTTCTCCTATTTGCTTGCTCCCCACACGCCGTTCTTCCTCGATAAAGACGGTAATCCCGTTAAATCCACGCACCGCTGTGAATGGGAAAGCCCGGAATACTATCGGGATATGTGGTTCTACACAGCTGATTACCTACAGGAAATCATAGGCTCCATTCTTGCCAACGACCCGAATTGCATCATCATCCTTCAATCTGACCATGGTGTTCGCGGTGGGCAGGAAGCCAGCAGCAAGCGCTATGACATTCTTCCAGAAGATAAGTGCATGATTACCAATGCCGTTTTCTATTGCGGAAAAGAATTAAATATTGAAGGTCTGTCCGCAATCAATACCTGGCGGCTAGTCCTCAGCGAACTGGGGCTGGATTTGCCTCCCGTTCCAGACGGCGACTTTATTTTCTTCCAGCCGGAAGTATCATAGTAAATAGAAGGGATTCAATACCATGCAGGCTATTTTAAACATTCTCTGTGTTCCGCTGAATGCACTCATGCGACTTTGCAACAACATCTGCGGAAACTACGTGCTCACAATTGTGGTTTTCACACTGCTGACAAAAATCATTTTATATCCTGTTTCTATGTGGCTTCAAAAAAGCAGTATCATCATGGTCAAACTAATGCCGGAGTTAAACCGATTGAAGGAAGAATACTACGGCGATAAGGACACTATTGCAGAAAAAACACAGATCCTATACAAGCGCGAGCATTACAGCCCTTTGGCAAGTACTTTGCCAATGATTATACAAATCATCCTCTTGATGGGCGTCATTGAAGCTGTTAAAGCTACCATTGACCCACAATCCGTGTTGATTCGCACGCCGCTTGAGGTTGGCTCTTGGGCTTGGCTTATGCCTCTAGCTGCCGGATTAGCCTCTCTGATTCTGGGCCTTGGCCAGAACCGCTTCAATCCTCTTCAGCGAGAGCAAAGCAAAAAAGAACAATGGATGACAAACGGAGTCTCCATCGGCATCTCTTTGGTCCTCGGCTTTTTTGTTTCCGTCGGTGTTTGCGTCTATTGGATTTGCAGCAATCTTTTCTCTGTTCTTCTTCAAATCTGTTTGAATATTACAATTCGGCCAGAAAAATATATTGACTATGAAGCACTGAATAAAAGCCGTCAGAGCCTGCAGAATCTAGACCAACTCTCTTCCAAAATGACGAAGGAAGAAAAGAAGCGTGAACAGCAGGATTACAAAAAGTTTTTCTCCGTTGCAAACAAGCATTTAGTCTTCTATTCTGAAGGAAGCGGCTTCTACAAGTATTTTCATTCTACAATAGAATATTTACTGGAACACTCCAATATCACTATCCACTATATCACCAGTGACTCAAACGACCAGATTTTTAAAATCGCCGAAAAACAACCACGAATCCGTCCTTATTTTATCGGTGAAAAAAAGCTGATTACTTTAATGATGAAAATGGATGCGGACATCGTCGTGATGACTATGCCGGATCTTGATAAATATCACATCAAACGCAGTTATATCCGTAAGGATGTGGAATACATTTATACCTTCCATGGCATCCTTGGCGGCCTGCGCACTATGCGGGCGGGCTGTATTGACGGTTATGATACAATATTCACAAACGGCGACTATCAGGATAAAGAAATTCGCGGCATTGAAGAGTGGTTCGGCACTCCTCAGAAAAAGCTCGTTCCCGTTGGCTATGGTGTCTTGGATGACATCACGGCCGCATACGCCCAAATGGATAAGACTCCCCACAAGATTCCGAAGGTTTTAATTGCTCCTTCCTACCAGCTGGACAACATTCTGGATTCCTGCATTTATCCCCTCTGTGAATCTCTTTTGGAACGGGGCTATGACGTTACCATTCGTCCGCATCCTCAGTACATCCGCAGGTTCCCTCAAAAAATAGAGGAAATGAAAGAACAGACTGCATCGTATCCGCAAGACCGCTTCCGTATGGAAATGGATTTTTCTTCCAATGAAACCGTATACACCGCTGATATTTTGGTTACAGATTGGTCCGACATCGGTCATGAATACCTGCTGGCGACCAAACGACCTGTGCTTTTCATTGACACACCTATGAAGGTCGTGAACACGCAGTTGGCAGAATTTGAAGAAAAGAATCCTCCCTTTGACTTGCAGTTACGGGGCAAGCTGGGCATTTCCATAAAACCTGAAAACGTCCTCAAAGAAGCCGGCGCTGCTGCTGACGAATTGATTGCCAACAGGGATCGCTATCAGGCTGCAATTGATGACGTACTGCAAAACCATCTCTATCATGTGGGTGAATTCGGCAAGTACAGTTCTCTGTATATCCTATCTCAGCTTCAAAAGAAAGCTAAGAAATCTTAATAAAACGAGGTATCATCATGAAAGCAAGAAAAATTCTATCCTTCACGTATTTCTTCATTTGCCTTTGCGCGATGCTCACTGTCGGTGTCAATGCCTACTTGGATCCTTCCGTCATGACTTACACCATTCAGGTCGTAGCCGGCATTGCCATTGCCGTGGGTGCAACCGTAGGCCTTTACTTCCGCAAGGCAAAGAAAAAAGTTCAGGACAAACTCGGCATTGACGAGGATGCTAAGAAGGAAAAGGAAGAAGACATCGTTTTTGATGACAGCGTTTCCGTCGACGAAATCCTTTCCGATGAGGACGCAAAATAAGCTGTTAAAAGGAAAAGTTAGCGTTATGGTATAACGCTCCAATTTGGGCATAGTTGTATGACAAAAGTAATAACATACGGCACCTACGATCTTCTTCACTTTGGCCATGTCCGTTTGCTTGAACGTGCCAAAGCTCTGGGAGACTACCTAATCGTAGCTGTAACCGCAGATGATTTTGATAAAAGACGCGGAAAAATAAATGTTCAGCAGTCTCTTTCCGAGAGAATTGAAAACGTTCGGTCGACCGGGCTTGCAGATGAGATTATCGTTGAAGAATATGAAGGGCAAAAAATTGACGACATTCATCGTTATGGGGTCGATATCTTTACGGTCGGCTCTGACTGGGTCGGGAAGTTTGACTACCTGAATGAGTATTGCAAGGTCGTATATTTGCCACGGACTGAGGGCGTCTCCAGCACGGAGCTACGATGTGAGAAATCTGCTCTTCGCCTTGGCCTGATTGGCGATTCCTTCGGACTGAAGAAAATTGCAAAAGAGAGTTCCTTCGTCAATGGAATCGCGATCAGTACAATTCTTTTGGAGGATGAGGGAGGTATCTGTTCTTTTCCGGGATTTGAAAGTCAAATCACTGACTGCTTTGAATCTTTGGCTGAGAAGTCTGATGCTGTCTATATCGCCTGCCATCCCTCTAAACGATATTCTTGGTGCAAACGCGCATTAGAGGCCGGTTTGCATGTGCTCTGTGCGGCACCTATTGCAAATTCTACGGAAGAATTTGACGAGCTTTATCGGATTGCCGACGGCAAAAAGTTAGCTTTGCTCACCGCTTTGAAAACAGCATATGCAACAGCCTATTACCGGCTGCAGTTATTAGTCAAAAGCGGCGTAATCGGTAAGGTCGTTTCTGTTGACGCCACCTGCACAACACGAAGCGAGTATGACCATCGGGAACCAACCGAGCTTTCTGATAAGTGGAACTGTATGAGTGACTGGGGCACGGTTGCCATGCTTCCAATTTTCCAGATTCTAGGCACAAACTGGTCTAAAAAGACAATTGTTTCTGCTTTTGCAGACCCCGGAGAGCAGTTTGACATTTTCTCAAAAATTGATTTTGTTTATCCCGGTGCGGTTGCATCTATGAAAGTCGGGCGGTCTGTGAAATCTGAGGGAGAGCTTGTCATCACAGGAACGGAAGGCTATGTCTATGTCCCGTCCCCCTGGTGGAAGACGGACTATTTTGAGGTCCGTTATGAAAACCCTCTGGAGAACAAACGAAACTTCTATAAGCTGGATGGAGAAGGTATCCGCTATGAGCTTGCCAGCTTCGCACGGGCTATCCGCAGCGGAAATCCGGACTCCTATCTTGACCGCCGCGTTTCCCGTGCCATGACTTCTGTTGTTCAGGATTTTTATCTGCATAAAGATTTGATAACATTAAAAATTGATTCGTGAGGCATACTATGATTAATTTTACTGTTGGTCCCGTCCAAAGTCCCGACTATGTACGCAGCATAGGAGCGGAACAAGTTCCCTATTTCCGCACTTCCGAATTTTCCGAAATCATGCTTGAAAACGAAAAACTGATGCTGAAGTTTGCTAAAGCACCCGCCGGTTCCCGTGTAGTTTTTATTACCGGGTCCGGAACTGCATCTATGGAAGCCTCTGTTATCAACACCTTGACCGAGAAGGACAAGGCCTTGGTCGTCAATGGCGGCAGCTTCGGAGCCCGTTTTAAGAAGTTGTTGGAGCTGCACCGCATTCCCCATACGGAAATCTCCCTGTCTCACGGAACAGCACTTACCGAGGAAATGCTTGATGAATATGACGGCAAAGGTTACACTGCTTTCCTCGTCAATGTTCATGAAACATCCACTGGCGTTCACTATGACATTGATATGATTAGCCGTTTCTGTAAGAAAAATGGCATTTTCCTAATTGTTGACGCCATCAGTTCTTTCTTGGCAGACGACTTTAATATGGAAGAGCTTGGCGCCGGTATTATGATAACCGGTTCTCAGAAAGCCCTCGCCTGCCCTCCCGGAATCTCTATCATCGTTCTATCCCCTGCAGCGCTCGAACGGGTGAACCACATTGAATGTAGCTGCATGTATTTGGATCTAAAGGAAGCCCTGCTAAACGGTGAACGCGGCCAAACGCCTTTCACTCCTGCGGTAGGCACTCTTCGCCAAATCCATGCTCGCCTGAAAGAAATTGATGCTGAGGGTGGTGTCTCTGCGGAAACGCAAAAAATCGCGGAACTTGCAAAATACTTCCGTGAACAAATCAAGGGACTTCCCTTTGAAATTGTTTCCGAATCCATGTCTAATGCCGTCACACCACTCCACCCCACAACGGCAAAGGCAAATGAACTCTTTTCAATCCTGAAAGATGAATATGGCATTTGGATTTGCCCCAATGGTGGAGATATGAAGGAAACCATATTCCGTGTTGGGCACATTGGTTGTTTGACAAAGGCGGATTATGATACACTTATTGCTGCGTTTAAGGACCTACAGAGAAGGGGTATTATTTAATGACGCTTTCATCGGCTAAGAAACGTTATTATTGGCTGGACATAGAGAGAGTAATTGCCTTGTTCTGTATCATCTTAAACCATGCCATGAACAGGACCTTTCGCAATTATGGCGGCCATTACGAAAATTTTCTTTCTCTGGGAATTGGAAATAACATCTTCCGTTCTGTCTTTTGCATCCTTTCTGACTGCGGTGTTCCAATTTTTTTAATGATCACAGGATCACTGATTCTCGGAAAGTCCTTTGAAACCCAGGAGAACATCCGTCATTTTTACAAGAAAAATGTAAAGAGCCTTTTTATTACAGCAGAAATTTGGTTTTTCATTGATTTTCTTGTCCAAAACCTGCGAGATGTCTATTACAACAATATTGCCTATTCTTCAATTCTTTCTTTTCTAAAGGATCTTGGCCTAACATTAATATGGATCAACCAGAAAACCTTTGACAGCATGTGGTACATTAAAGCTATTATCCCCATTTATTTGATCCTTCCTTTCGTATCCCTTGCGGCCAAAAAGTTCTCTCCCCGGGTTTTCATCCTCTATGGGGGGCTCATTTACGCAGTCAAAATGGTTTTGCCCACAATAAACGGAATAATAAAAATCTGCGGTGGTCAGACTGTCCTAAGTACCTCTATAAACGGATATATCCTCAGCCAGTTGCTACTCTATATTTTCCTTGGGTATTGGGTCAGCCGAGGCGGACTGAAGGATAAGCGCAGCGGAGTCCTTGGTATTTGGGCTGGAGCTTGCTTTTTCCTCGCCGCTTCCTATCATTTTCTCTTGATGGGGACTCCGGAAGAAACCATTACTGCTACATTTCTTGATGATATATCACTGGAAAATTGCTTTCTTCTTCCTTTAGCCGTCTCCGTTTTTGAACTGATACGCAGGAATTCTCAAGCCCTAAAACCTATTGAGGGACCGATAACCGAACTTTCTCGAATCTCTTTCGGAGTATACCTTGTTCATATTAACATCATGAGTGTTTTGACCGATTTCTTAAATCTACCAGTTCTTCCCCCATGGGCTCACATTTATTACCTATTCTTTTCCTCTATTATACTCTCTGTATTTTTCATCTCACTATTTTCTAAAATCCCGTTCTGCAAAAAATATCTCTTCATGATTAAAGACTAAAATCTACATTTTTCCAGAGGTTTTATTATGGGCTATCGGAATGTTGGAAAACATGTTGCTCCCTCTCGCTTTTCCGGCTTATCCCGGAATTCCGCAAATCGCAATAAAGCAAATGTCAAAAGGAATCTTAGCGAACAGTTAGGAAATGTCCTTTGTGGGTTTCTCTTACTGATTATCCTAGGCATTCTCCCCATGTTCTTTGTTTTCTTGAACAATGCAGATGATCTTACTCTTTCCTCTATCCGCTCTCCTATTATTATTGCAATCGCCGTCTATTTGGTGACTTATGTCATTGCACTCCTGCTGAGCAAACGAGCCGCTTTCTCGGCCATTTCCGCTGCATTGATAGGCTATTTCCTCACAAATTTCAGTTCATTTTCCAAACTGACAGAGAAAATTGTGGAGGGGAAGGGCGCCACTATTCTTGCTATTGTTATTGGAGCAGTCATTGTTTTTCTTCTCGTCTGTCTTTTCCGCCGCATTGACAAGGCTTGTGATATTCTCAGCACCTTTGTCCCGGTTCTGTCGCTTATCCTTTTCCTTGTCTTGGCTTTTAATGCATTTAAGGAGCGTGAAGTCATTCGCAAGAATTTCACCACTCCAAAAGCACAGATGCAGGAAGAAGAGACTATGCCCCCGCAGAAAGAAACACCATTGCCTGAGCCGGAAGCAAAACCTGAACCAGAACCGAAGCCTATCCCCGAACCAGAACCGGAGCCGGAACCCGAGCCCGAACCGGAAGTAGATCCGAAGGCCTATGTTGCCCCTATTATCAGTCCGGATTCTGGTGTGCCTAATCTCTACTTTCTCGTAGTTGATGAAATGGGGGGATTTGATACTATCGAAAAATATTACGGTTACGATTTCACAGAGTTCAAAGATTTCCTTTCTTCCCGGAATGTGAATTGGTCCGGTTCCAGTCATGTTTTTGATGACGATACTGATCGGTGCATCACCGATTTGCTCTATTATTCGAACGCCGCCGGAACAAACTGGAAACGAACTTCCCTAAAAAATGCGCCTCTTCGTTTTTGTTTGGAGGAAGCCGGTTACTCTCTTTATAACCTTTCCACCAGCGACCACATTATGAAATTTGTCCCAGATCTTTCTGACGCTATCAAGGCAGAGTATGTGCAAGTGACAGAAGATGGACTGACTGTGGACGATATTGCACAGCAAAATTCCATACTCCAAGTTCTTGACCTTCTGAGGAAAGAGCCCGAATTCACAGCCTCCGAAACACTCCTTACTACTGAGGAAATCCGGAATACTGAGGAATATTCCCAATTGGAGGGCTATTACCGCAGTCTTATGGATGATATTCTTGAAGTCTTGGATTACTATGAAGCCGGAGATAATTTCACCCCGAATTCTGGAATAGCAAGCCTCTCCTATATCAAGACAACCCATGTTCCGTTTCTGTTCCGTGAAGATGGCACCCCGATAACAGACTTGGAACTCTACAAAGATTGGAAGAATAAAGATGTCTACATGGGCTGCTATAAGTTCTCGCTGTCTCATTTGGAACGGATCATTGAAACTGTCACCACTGCAGATCCGGATTCCATAATCCTTGTTCTTGCTGATCATGGTGTCCGGAATCACCAGAACTGTGTCCGCAAGATGGAATTTACGCTGGAAAAAGAGGAAGAAAGAAACACCATCTCCTTACTCTACTACCGTGGACTTCCAATAAATATTGAAGGTCTGGATGAAACCGATCTCATCCGTGTTGTTCTGAATCTCTTGGGGCAGGAAATCCCGCTGCAAAGTGAAGAACTTGATATGCAGACTGTTCTTGGTGATCTATACAATGAGTATTCCACACGGACAGGAGTATTTTCCGGAAGGCCGAAGCTCATAGAATGGGAAACTGACCGTACATATGACTGGAGATTCGGTCCAGCTTAAAAGAATCGCCGTAGGATTTTCTACGGCGATTCTTTTTATGAAAGATTTCTTTTACTGGTATTGAAAGTCGTAGAGCTCATAGTTCTCGCCGCTGACTTTCATAATCAAGCGACAAATGCCTTCTGCATAATCAATGGGCTTTCCTTCATAGCTGCAAGATGCGCTATAGGGCACATCCACACTCACAAAATTGGAGGACCAGCGGAGAGGCGTCCCGATTTTTGAAATCTCCACCTGCTGCTCTTCATAGCAGGGATTCCAGGAGACCCCGTCATAGCTTTCCATCAAGGTCTGATAGGCCGGGCCGTAGGGGAAAAGATAACTCAGGCAGTTGGCCAGATTTCCTTCCGTATTCTCCGAGCCGGACATATAATAAGCCAGCACCGAGCGGACAAATTCTTCGCCCTTTTGAGCTGCCGCAAGGGCAGCCTCCGAGCGATCTACGGGAACGCGGGTACCGTCCTGTTCCGAATAGAGGGTTTCCGTTCCCTCCTCTGTCCGGATCTCCGGCTCCAGAAGGAATCCGGAAAGGGAATAATGGCAGATCGCCAGTGGGTCCTCCAGCAGGGATTCATAGCCCTCCAAGGGTGAGAGTATTTCCTTTTCCCGAATGGCTTCCTCTCCCAGGGGACGCCCGTTGCAGGTCACAAGGTCGCAGGAAAGGACCTCAAAATCCACCCGGATGCGCTCTTCCGCAAGGAATTCCGGCTGAAGGGCTTCCCAATCCTCCCCTTCTTTCCGGAGGCGAATACGGGCGAAATCCTCCCCCTCGGATGTGCGGAGAAGATATACCGGCGCAGCTTCGGACCAGCTTTCGTCCTTATAGCAAATTGCGCTTTTCAGAGTCTTTTCAAAATAGTCCCGAAGCTTATCCGGATCATCCGGGCTTTTCGGATCCTCCCTGATCCAGAATTCCCGCCATTCCTCCGGACTCGCCTCCGAAAGGAAGGTCTCCAACGCTCGCTGGGGGGCTTCTTTTTTCATCTCGGCGGCGATTTGCTGCCGCTCCTTCTCCGCCTTTTCCGCATCCGTTCTCTTCTGAAAGCGGGCCATAGCAAACCAAAGGACAGCAAGAGCCAGCAGGAAAACGAGAGCCAAAATCAGCACAAAAATGCCGTATGCCCGGCGGAAAGATTTCTTTTTCTTCATTTCTCTTCCTCCGGCAATACCAAAATGCAGGTGGCAAGCTGCCGCATGCCCACGATATTGGAGCCGCGGGTGATCTGCTCGCCTTCATAATACATGATTGAGGAGGAGCCGCCGTCCAGCATGCCGGCATTGACCGCCCCGTATTTCTCCATTTCCTCTGCCAGATCATCATAGCTGGCTCCCAGACTTCCGGGATGCCTTCCTTCTATGACCAAAAGGAGAACAGTCCCGTCCGCCCGCTGGCCCAGAGCCGTCCGGGGATTCACGCCGCCGCCCAGATTCTCATAACGGCGGCCATCCTGAATCAAGGTCCTTCCCATGGTAAAGCTGACACCGGAGCACACTCCCAGCTTCAGAATCTCTTCTCCCGTTCCGGAGCCCACATGGAGGATCCCCTCTTCATCAAAGCCCAGATAGTTCTGATAGGAGGTCTCCTCGCTGCCGCAGACGATTTCCCCGTCCCGGATAACGATCCCATCCGCCATACCGCCCAGACCAAAGCCGCCGGGGTCGTCAAAGCCTCCCGCATTGGTCCCGCCCACAGCGTCGTATTTTTCCAGAAATTCATAGAGAAACAGGCCCTCTTTATCATAGCCATATTCATCCAAGGTGCCCACAATGACCTGCTTGGGATCGGAAACCAGCATCATTTTTCCCTTATAGCTCTTGCCCCGGATCTCATCAATGGCAATACCGTGGGAATCAAATACTCTGTCCGTCTCCTCTTTTGGCAGAGTATTTTCCAAAGAAGGAGTCTCTTCTTTTTTGGGAAGTTCCGCCCCGGGGGCGTAAGGAAGCTCCCGGAAGGGCTCTGCCTCTGCCTCTTCGGGGTGCAGGATGCCCTCGTAGACATCTTCACGGAGGAAAATTCGGGGGACAAATTTCAGAGCCGAGCTCTCTTCACAGGAAAGGGTGAAAATCCTCCGAGCCTCCGTTGAGGGCCCCATGAGAAGAACGCCCACAGCCCCCACCACAGCAAGGGAGAAAAGCAGAACTGCCGTGACGAGAAGCAGGAGAATTCTTGCAAAGATTTTCCCGATTCCGGGATGGTTTTTTCCCTTCATGTTTTATCCTTTCAGGGTTCAATCAAAGATGGCATTATAACGCCCGGTATCGAACATTTCGACCAAAGCCAGGTATTTGGGATTGTCATCCCGCCAGCCGCCGGTGGAGCTTTCATCCTCCATGGCGTGGATCTCACAGGTGGGAACGATATTCTCCATGAGACCCTGCCGAGCCTCATAGGTCAGCTCGCAGTGGTTTGCCCAGAGACGCTCCAGGTTCTTCAGCCCATAGAGATACTCATAATCGTTGGCATGGGGCATATAGCTGATGTTCAGATCCCGCAGATCACTGAGATGACTGAGGGGTTCCAGCGTGTTGACACTGAAATTCAAAAAGACTTCCAGATAGGTCAGGTGAGACAGCTTCCCGATTTCCGTCATATCGGTGAACGGGCAGTCCGCAAGAATCAGGAGCCGCAGCTCCGGAAGGTCAGAAAGGAAAGAGATATCCTCCAGCTGCATATGACCCAGGTCCAAGGCCCGCAGATCCCGGCAGTAACGAAGGACCTGCACATCTTCCGAGATCAGGGTCGGCTTCAGATCCCCTTCCCCTGCCATGGCGGAAAAGACCAAACCGTCCGTCCGGAGGGAGTAGGCACCGCCGCCCATATAGACCCGCCAGACCACCTCCATTTCCGGATGGGCATCCCGCAGGACTGCCATCTCTTCATCGGAAAAACCGCAGTCGCACATCACAAGCTTTTGAAGGTTCGGCATGTGCGCCAGGAGCTCCTCCAAAAGATCCAGCCGGATCCCCTGATAACCGGACAGGTCCAGCTCCTTTACGGCACTGTTAATAAAGCGTTCTTCCTCTCCCAATCCCAGCTCTTTCGCAGAATAGCGGAAGGAAAATTTGAGCTCCGGAAAGGCCTCGGAAATGGCTTCCGTTTGGGCAAAGGTCATGGGCTTCCCTAAGAGTTTTACACTCATTCCCGCAGGGAGCTGCGCAAGGTCTGCAAGCTCCCCCGGAGCAGTCAGATTCAAATGGCTCAGGTCCACACTCCAGGCAGACGGCAGAACGCTTTCCCCGCAAACTGTTATACTCCTTTTCGGAACTGCCGGGACTTCCAAGGTCTCCTCGGGAGCTTCCAAGCTTTCCTCAGGAGCTTCCGGGAAGATTTCTTCCGGGGCTTCTTCTTTCTCCGGAAGCTTCGGCTCCCGAGCCGCTCCGAAAAGCGGCTGACTGCAAAAGGCAAAGGAAAGGGCCAAAGCCACTGTCAAAAGGCAGCCTATCAGGGTTATGATTTTCTTCTTCATGAGGCAGCCTCCTTAGGGAAGGAAAATATCGTCAATATAGTTTCCGCGGAACATATTGAACTGGGCCCAGTATATATCACTGCCGTCCCGCCAGCCTCCTCCGGTGGAGCTTTCGCTCTCCGAAATATGGACTTCGCAGGAAGAGGGCATATTCTCCTCCAGGCCCTGCCTCTCTTCCGGAGTAATCTGACATTGGTTGATCCAAAGACGCTGCAGATTGGTCAGTCCGTAGAGATATTCATAATCCCGGGGAGCCCAGAGATAGCTTATATTCAGATCCCGCAGATTGCAGAGATGACTGAGGGGCTCCAGGGTCTGCACATTATAATTCATGAAAACTTCCAGATAGGTCAGTTGGGTCAGCTTGGCAAGGGGTGAGAGATCCCAGATCCGGTTATCTGCCAGGATCAGGACCTTCAGATTCGGCAGATCCTCCAGGAAGGAAATATCATAGAGCTGCATATGGCCCAGGTCTAAAGCCTGCAGATCCGTGCAATAGCGAAGGGGCTGCACTTCCCAATCCCCCATCTTGACATTGGGGTCCTCCCCCGTATAGAGGGTGGAAAAGGCAATATCATCCGTCCGCAGCGTATAAAAGCCTCCATGGAGATAAAGGCGCCAGACCAGTTTGATTTCCGGAATCGTATCCCGGAAGGCCGCCAGCTCCTCATTGGTCCTTCCGCAATCGCAGACGATCAGCTTTTGAAGGCGGGGGAAATATTGGAGCCAGGCCCGCAGTTCCTCAAAGTCCCCGATATATTTTCCGCTCAGGTCCAGCTCTTCATCGTAACCTGTAGCCTCCACTCCGTAGGGTGCGCAGCGGAAAAAGAAGGTCACTCTCGGAAAGGCCTTCATGATGGCATCCATTTCCTCCGGACTGCGTACAATGCCCGTCAGGTCCACCTCCTGCAGAGCAGGAAGCTCTTCTATCCCCTTCAAATCCTCAGGACCGTGAACCCGGTCCGAGGGAAGATTCAAAAAAACGGTGTCCAGGGAATACTCCTTGCCCAGGACCTTTGCCATGGGTTCCGGCTCAGGCTCCGGTTCAGGTTCCGGGGCGGCCTTCTCTTCGGGAGGAAGTTCCGGCTCGGATTCCTGGATCGGCTCTTCCTCGGGAACTTCCGCAGCTTCTTCGGCTTCCTCCTCTCCTTCAGAGGCAGGCATTTCTGCTTCTTCAGAGGACTCTCCTATCTTCCATATAGGCAGGAAGTTCTCATTCATCCGGCAGGCTGTCAGGAGGAGAAAGAGGCAGCAAACACCTGCAATCAAAATCTTTTTCACACTTTTCTCCCCCTCTCTTTTTCTTCTCCTATTTTACAAAACTTTTCGGGAAATAACAAGAAAAATTCAAGGGACGCAGTCCCGTAGGGATGGTTTTTGACAGTCACAACCTCCGGCTAAGCCGGAGGCTTGAATAAGCCCTAGAAGGGCTTATTACAGGCCACACCCCTAAAGGGGCTCCGAAAAGGTTCGCCACTCGCATTACTTCTTCGGGCTACCCCTAAAGGGGTGTCTTGTTTTGC
>JAZUFG010000089.1:0-3079 GCA_045640565.1 Oscillospiraceae bacterium
AAGAGTGTTATCTCTCATCCACAAATATCTGAGGGCAGGAGTCGTATGGTGCGGAAAATTCGAAGAAACGGAAGTCGGAGTACCGCAGGGCGGGCCGTTAAGCCCGTTGTGTGCGAACATCATGCTCAATGAGCTTGACCATGAGCTGGAACGCAGAGGACACAGCTTTGTGAGATACGCAGACGATATGGTAATCTTCTGCGGAAGCAAAGCAAGCGCACAGCAGACACTGAAGCACATCATCCCGTTCATAGAAGAGAAGCTGTTTCTCAAAGTAAACAGGGAGAAAACTGTAGTAGCATATGCGGAGAAGATAAAGTTCCTTGGATATGGATTCTACAAAGGTGCAAAGGGATATGGCCTGTGCGTACATGCAAAATCCAAAGCAAAGATGAAAGCGAAGGTCAAAGAACTCACAAGCAGACGCAATGTAAATGACTATGAAAATTGGAAAACAAGTTTGAAAAGATTCATAGTCGGGTGGGTGAACTACTACAAGCTGGCAAGCATGGCAAATTATCTGAAAGGAACCGACGAATGGATGCGCAGACGCATCAGAATGGTGTTTTGGAAGAAATGGAAAAGAGTACGCACAAGATGGAGAAATCTACTGAAGCTTGGCGTACCCAACGCCAATGCAGGTATTCTTGCATGCTCACGAAAGGGCTACTGGCGGATAGGCGACAGCCCGATAATGAAAACAGCCCTTTCAAACGAGAAGCTTGAAAAGGCTGGATTCCAGTATTTCTATTCTTACTACAGCAAGTCTGTAGCATAAACAAGGGAAGAGCCGTGTACCAGACCGGTACGCACGGTTCCGAGGGAGGTCGGCTGATTAACTAATAGTTAGCCTCCTACCCCGATTTTTTCAGCTGCGGCGGTACAACACAGTCGCTGCTTTGAGTTTTTTGGCAATGGATGCTTTGGCAGCACCCGGGAGCATGCGCCAGCGCCAGTTGTTCATAGGAATGCCCGGAGTATTCATCCGGCAGCTGCCCGGGAGTTCCAGCACATCCTGCATCTGCATCACGAAGAGATTGGAAGGAGAAGCCATGCCGGTTCGGATCATGCCCCAGCACCAGCCTTCATCCTCTGTGATGTGCATATAGTCTTTGGCAAACTTTTTGTCTCGCCTGCTGATCGTTTCGAGCCAGCCGTTGACAGTGTCATTGTCATGCGTGCCGATATACATGCTGCTGTTGAATGCGCAGGCATGTGGCAGATAGGCAGAGTCGCCGTGTGCATCGAAGGCAAATTCAAGCACCTTCATGCCGGGCAAACCGGAATCGGCAAGCAGCTGCATCACTTCCGGCGTTGTATAGCCGAGATCTTCCGCAATGAATGTGAGGCCGGAAAACCAGCTGGTAAGCACCCCGACAAGTGCCATTCCCGGGCCCTTGCGCCACTCGCCGTTTTTCGCGGTATCATCCTTTGCAGGTACAGCCCAGTAACTTTCAAAACCGCGGAAATGGTCAATGCGGATCACATCATAGAGGGTTGATATGCCCTCGATGCGGCGGATCCACCAGCCGAAGCCGTCTTTCTGCATGGCATCATAGTCATAGAGAGGGTTGCCCCAGAGCTGGCCGTCATCATTGAAGGCATCCGGAGGGCAGCCGGATACTTCCACCGGGCGGTACTCCTCATCCAGTTGGAAGAACTGCGGCTCGCTCCAGATATCCGCAGAATCCATAGCTACATAAATCGGAACATCCCCGATAAAACCGATTTCCTTTTCTTTGGCGTACTGGCGCAGTGCATTCCACTGCCGGAAGAAGAGGAACTGCGTAAAGCACCAGAAATCCACATCTTCCTTCAGCTCTTCAGAATACTTTTTTACTGCCTCCGGTTTTCTTTTACGGATCTCCTCGTCCGGCCACTCCATCCAGCTCTTCATGCCGAATTTTGCTTTGATGCTCATAAAAAGCGCATAGTTCTCGATCCAGGATGCTTTCTCCTTCCGGAAGGCATCCGCTTCTTCTTTCAGCGTCTCTTTTCCGTTGGCAAAAGCTTTTCTGAGCAGGGCATAGCGGTTGGCATAGATTTTGGCATAGTCAACGGATGCATCATCACTTCCCCAGTCGATTCCCTTCAAGTCTGACTTTTTCAGGAGTTTATCCGCAACCAGCAGATCGAGATCAATATAGTACGGATTCCCTGCGAAAGTGGAGGGAGAGGAATAGGGAGAATCCCCATAGCTTGTCTGGCCCAGGGGCAGGAGCTGCCAGTATTTCTGCCCGGCAGCTTTCAGGAAGTCTATAAACTGATAGGCGGCCTTTCCCATTGTTCCGATTCCGTAGGGGGACGGCAGAGAGGACATCGGCATCAAAATGCCGGAAGAACGTTTCAACGTATTCATATTTTCATCCGCTTTCTGGAAAGATTATCCCTTGACTGCCCCGGCGGCAACGCCTTTAATAATATGCTTCTGGCAGCAGAGATAGAATATAATTACAGGAATAATGCTCAGGAGGATCAGCGCCATCGTTGCGCCGAGGTCAACGGTTCCATAGGAACCTTTCAGATACTGGATATGAATCGGGATGGTCATATACTTTGTCCGGTCCAGCACGAGATAGGGCAGGAGGTAGTCATTCCAGATCCACATGATCTCCAGGATTGCAACCGAGATGAGCGTCGGTTTCATCATCGGGAGTATCACAGAGAAGAAGGTTTTCATCGCTCCGCAGCCGTCGATTGCCGCAGCCTCCTCGATTTCCAGCGGAATGCTTTTAATGAAGCCTGCAAACATAAAAACTGCAAGGCCCGCACCAAAACCGAGATAGATCACCGGGATGCTGAAGGGGGTATTCAGCTTCAGGGTATCCGCCGTTTTGGAAAGTGTGAACATCACCATCTGGAAAGGAACCACCGTAGAAAAAACGCAGAGATAGTAAATCATGCGGCAGAGGAGAGAATCCACCCTCGCAATATACCAGGCAGCCATGGATGTGCACAAAAGGATCAGTGCAGAGGAGAAGACGGTAATCACCGTGCTGTAAAGCGCAGATTTTGCAAACGGATAACTTCCAAAGGTCATACCCTTAGTGAAGTTGCTCCATCCTGCAAACATCTCTCC